>CAMWGS010000065.1 GCA_947173865.1 uncultured Ruminococcus sp. | reverse complement strand
GGATAATATGTCTTATAATGTGAAATTACTATGCAGTAATCTTTTATAACAGCTTTTAATTATCATAGTATACTTTTTGTAACGCTATGAGTTTGCCGAAAAAATATCTGCAACTTCTGTAAGTGTGATGTATGCGAGGGGGTCGTACTTACGGACGATATTCTTCATTTTCATGACCTGAAATCTGTTCACCACAAAATATAAAACCTTTCTGTTCGCACCTGAGAAACCTCCCTTTGCATCAATGAGAGTTATTCCGCAACCGAATTCCTCCATAAGCTCCGTGCATATTTCGTCAGGCTGAGACGTGACTATCATTGCAGCCTTTGAACGCTGTAAACCGTCAACTATATAGTCAACTGTTTTCATGGCTGCCATATATGTAACGATTGAGTAAAGGGGAAGAATCCAGCTGTTTATAACAAAACCGCATATTATGTAAAGCATTACATTATAGACCATCACAAAACTGCCTACAGACAATCCGATTTTTTTCGCAAATATAACCGCCATAACCTCCATGCCGTCCATTGCTCCTCCGAAACGTATCGCAAGACCGCTTCCCGTACCTGAAATAACTCCGCCGAACAAGGCACAAAGAAGTAAATCAGTTCCCGCCAGAGGAGAAGCTATACTTACATCTATCGGCAGAATGTCCGTAATAAGCCATGACGTTACAGAATACACAATAACCGTATAAATTGAACAGAAAGTAAAATTTTTTCCCTGCCTTTTCAGTCCGTAAAGAAAAAGCGGAACATTCAGCAGAACAAGAAAAATCGAAAGTGAAAACCACTCAGGAGTCACCTGTGCAAGAAGCATTGACGTTCCTGAAATACCACTGTCATACAGTTCGACGGGCATGAGAAAAAGCGTTATTCCGAAAGCGTTTATAATTCCTGCAACGGTAAGCATAATCATGTTAAACGGCTTTATATTTTTCAGAACTTCAAATATTTTTTTCATATATCTCTCCTTTAAGTATATTATTATCAGTAAAAATACTATTAGTATTATAGCATATTTCATGAATAAAATCAAGGGATTTACAGGAAAATAAAAACAGTATGTAAAAAATTATGATTGACAGGCATTGACACACCATGATATAATAATTGGTAATAATAAGTTTTCAAGGAGATTCAGATGAAAACACTTAAAGAAATATATGATTACAGACAGATGATTTTCAGTCTTGTCAAAAAAGACCTTCGTGGACGTTATAAAGGCTCTGTACTGGGATTTATGTGGACTTTTATAAATCCCCTGCTACAGCTTGTTGTATATACGATTGTTTTCAGCCTTATACTTCGTACCGATATAGAGAGATATTATCTTTATCTTTTTGTCGCACTAATTCCGTGGATTTTCTTTTCTGCATCACTGACGGGCGGTTCTGCCTCAATAGTCGCACAGAAAGACCTTGTCAAAAAAATTTATTTTCCACGTCAGGTAATACCTATCTCATACGTTACAAGCAGTTTTG
Source organism: uncultured Ruminococcus sp. (assembly GCA_947173865.1). Classification (GTDB taxonomy): domain Bacteria; phylum Bacillota; class Clostridia; order Oscillospirales; family Ruminococcaceae; genus Ruminococcus. Next base: position 7,357 of record CAMWGS010000065.1, on the reverse strand, counting down.
TGAATATGCTGTTGAGTTTTATAGTGGTATTTATTGTAATTATTTTTTCGGGAACGGGCATAAATCCGCTTGCTGTACTTTGTCTTCCTGTGATAATGATTGTCGAATATATGCTTGCTCTTGGTACGGCACTTATCACTTCTGCGGTTACGGTTTATTTCAGAGACTTAGAACACATTCTCGGTATAGTGACAATGGCATGGATGTACATGACCCCGATTATGTACGACAAATCAATAGTACCCGAAAGACTTATGCCGTTATTCAACCTCAATCCGATGACGCACATTATCGGCTGTTACAGAGATGTTCTCTATTATAAAACCGTTCCTGAACTTTCGGGACTGCTTTCGTCGTTCATACTGGGAACTGTATTTCTTGTTGCGGGACATTTTCTTTTCCTTAAACTACAGCGTCACTTTGCGGAGGAACTATAATGACAAAAAATGAAACGGTAATAGACGTAAAAAACATAACCAAAAAATTCAGGATATACATGGACAAGGGTTCACAGCTGAAAGAAAGACTGCTGTTCCGTAAAAGAAACCGTTATGAAGAAAGGGAAGTTTTAAAGGGAATAAGCTTTCAGGTGAGAAAGGGAGAGGCTGTCGGACTTATCGGACACAACGGTTGTGGTAAAAGTACCACCCTTAAACTGCTTACTAAAATCATGTACCCCGACAGCGGTGAAATAATAATGAAAGGCAGGATTTCAAGTCTTATAGAACTCGGTGCAGGATTTCACCCCGATATGTCGGGCAGGGAAAATATATACACGAACGCTTCAATATTCGGTCTGACAAAAAAGGAAATTGATGCACGTCTTAACGAAATAATAGCATTTTCGGAACTTGAAGAATTTATAGATAATCCCGTAAGGACGTATTCTTCAGGTATGTATATGAGACTTGCATTTTCGGTTGCGATAAACGTCGATGCGGATATACTTCTTATAGACGAGATTCTTGCTGTGGGAGACACGAATTTTCAGACAAAATGTTTCAACCGTCTGCGTGAACTCAAAGCAAAAGGCATGACCATAATCATAGTCACCCATGACCTCGCAACAATAGAAAAATTCTGTGACCGGTCTGTGTGGATAAATAACGGACTTATCGTGCGTGAGGGACGTTCTGACGAAGTCGTTGACGCTTATCTGAATTTCATGAATCAGAAAAAAGTTGAAAGTGAACCTGCTCCGCCGAAAGAAAATCCAGAACCTGTTACAGAAGAATCAGAATCCGAAAACAATGAAACTAATGACAGCAATGAAATTGACTATTCCGCCAACCGTTTCGGACTGAAATATGTTGAAATAAAAAAAGCAGAAATGTTAAATTCAGAAAATAAGGACGTGAGAATTTTTCGGACAGGCGATAAACTTTCCGTAAAAATACATTATCATGTAAATAAACCGATTGACGAATACGTTTTCGGTTTCGGATTCTACACACTGGAAGGTGAATGTCTTTACGGCAACAACACACAGATTGACCGAATAAAAGTAAATACGGAAAATACAGACGGTGTTGTTTTGGTCATTATAGAAAAACTGCCGTTAATTGCCGGAAAATACGTCCTTAATGTCGCTGTGGTGGATTCCGACGGAACACCTATGGACTTCTACAGAAACTACTGTGAGTTTGAAGTGGTTTCAGAAAACAGAAACATGGGCTATTTCAGTATTGAACACGAATGGAGGATATAAATTTGAGTACAGAATATGATAAACTTGAAGCGGAAATTATTATGAACAAACTTTCCGAAAATATCACTGAAAAAAACAGTGTGTTCCTTTCGGGTGACATAAATATAAAAATGCTTGATTCACTCGAAAGAATGAACCGAACGGCTGTAAACCGTTCATACCGTCCCATAAACGCAGACAGTACAGCAGATAAAATTATAAGACTTTTCAAAAGACTTATACGCCGTCTTACTTTCTGGTTTGTTGAACCGTGCATGATGCAACAGACTGAATACAATTCCTCAAACAATATTTTTTCAGCAGAAGTCAACTGTGAAATCAACGAAATGCGTTCCCGACTTAAAAACATGGAAAAGCTTGAAAAAACAATGCAGGATATGAACAGTCAGATTGAAAAACTCAGCAGTCAACTTGACGACCTTAAAAAAAATGCCTGTATATTAAAAGAAAACGAAAAAAATGAAGTAAAATTTTCATTTTCACAGTCGGGTGAAGATAATATTATAAATTATATTTTAAGTACGCTCGGCATAGACATAAAAAATTGTACTTATCTTGACTTGGGAGCAAACCACGCCGTTCACCTGAGCAATACCTACAATTTTTATACCAAAGGTGCAAGAGGTGTACTCCTTGAGGCAAACCCCGAACTTGCAAAGGAACTTTCCGAACAGCGTCCCGAAGATATTGTGATAAACAGATGTCTTTCCGAAAAATCAAACGAAAAACTTGATTTCTACATCATGAACGGCGACGGACTTTCGTCGGCTGACTTTGAAGCGGTACAGGGCTTTATAAAGGAAAACCCCAACCTTAAAATAGAACGGACTTTATCGGTCGATTCCATAACAATAAACGAAATTACTGAAAAATATTTCCCTGAAAAAGCTCCCGATATTCTTAATGTCGATATTGAGGGAATGGAACTCACCGTTCTTAAAATGACGGATTTTGAAAAATTCCGTCCGCTCATTGTCATATGCGAAATGATTGAATATAAAAACGGTCTTACAGTCGGTCAGAAGAATCAGGAAATTATTGACTTCATGCACGGAAACGACTATGAAGAATTTGCTTTCACGGGTATAAATTCAATATTTATAGACAAGAGAGTTTCAGGAGGAAAATAAAATGAATATAGCCTTTGATTCCTATGCGATACTGGGATATATGAGCCGTAACAGAGGTATCGGCAACTATACATTAAGTCAGTTCACGGCAATGATAAACAACGACAATGACAATAAATATTTTTTCCTGAATCTCATTGACAGGGATTTTAAATTGTCACCCATGATAAAAAACAATAATTTCACTGAGGACTTCATATACACGGGAAAAAATAATTTCCTGCTCCACAATGACAGCTACAGTGAAGTTATCGGAAACATAATAAAGCATTATATCCGTGAAAACAACATTGATATTTTCTATCTGACATCACCGTTTGAGACGGGTTTTACACTTTATAAAAAAGAATGGTTCGAGGGCGTTAAAGTTGTTACAACAGTATACGACATTATCCCCTATATCATGAAAGAAAAGTATCTCAGCGACAAGAATAATTTCAACATCTATATGAAATGTGTGGAGAATCTCCGCTGGTCAGACGAACTTTTTGTTATCTCCGAAAGCGTAAAGACAGACCTTGTAAAATATCTCAATTTCAGTCCCGAAAATATAAAAGTCATATGGGGAGCGGTTGACGAAAGATACAGAATTATTGATATGTCCGACAGTGAAAAAGCTCTGCTTCTTGATAAATTCGGTATAACAAAACCGTTCATTATGTGTACTGGCGGAGAGGACGGACGAAAAAATATTGACGGTCTTATCCGTGCATACAGTCTCATGCCTGAAAACATAAAAAATTTATATCAGCTTGTTGTCGTCTGCAAACTCTCGGAAAACGGTATGAAGAACCTGAAAGCAGTCGCAAAGTCCCACAATGTTGAAAACAATGTAATATTCACGAATTTTGTCTCAGATGAAGAACTCCTTAAATTCTATAACCTCGCATCACTCATGGCTTTCCCGTCAAAATACGAAGGTTTCGGACTTCCTATAGTAGAAGCTTGGGCTTGCGGTACTCCCGTACTTACTGCCGATAATTCCAGCCTGAAAGAAATAGGCGGTGACGCTGTTGTTCTGGTAAACGCCGACAGTGACAGAAGTATTGCGGACGGTATGGCACATATGCTCAGTGACAAAAAAATTCTTTCGGAATACGCCGAAAAAGGTCGGAAACGTGTTAGGCTTTTCAACTGGAAACTAATAAACGAGCATATAATATATCTTATAAATAATATGAAAACTGAAAAAATAAGTCTCTCCAAACCGGAAAGACCTAAAATAGCTTTCTTTACTCCCCTTCCGCCGATACAGTCGGGAATCTCAGACTACAGCGAGGACATTATAAACGAACTCTGCCGTTACTGTGACATTGATATTTTTATTGAGGAAACATATAACGCAACATCTGTTTTTCCGTCAAATGTAGTCATATACAGCCATAAAGCATATCCGTCAAGACGTTTACAGTATGCGGACACGATTTTTCAGGTCGGAAATTCCGAATATCACTTTTATATGTATCAGTATATAAAACAGTATCACGGAACTGTAGTACTTCATGACTGTAATCTTCACGGTGCATTTTACCATATGGCAATCAATAAGGGAAAGGGAAACTATCTTCTTTACAGAAATCTCATAGACAGCGACTTGCCTGCCGATACTGCTGACCATTATATTCAGTCCATAAAAAACGGCTCGGCTCTCCCCGACCTTTACAATATGGAACTTAACAGCTATATCGCAGATTCAGCCGACAAAATAATAGTTCACAGCAACTATGCAAAGAAAAAACTTCTGACAACAAATATAGAAAGGAATGTGACAGTCATTCCCCTCTATGCAAAAACCCTTATGCCTGCCGACAGCAGAACATTAAAACAGAAAAACGGCTTTTCCGCTGATACCGTTATTGTTTCGGCATTCGGCGGAATCCATACGACAAAGCGTATTATTCCCATACTGAAATCTTTTTCACAGCTTAAAAAAGAAAATCAGAACATACATCTCATGCTTGTTGGAAAACCTGCCGAAGATATGAAACAGGAACTCGAGCAGACTATAAATTCCGCAAACCTTCAGAACAACATAACGGTAACAGGTTATATAAATCTCGACAAATTCAACGAATATATTGATATGACCGATATATGCATCAATCTTCGTTATCCGTACAACGGCGAAACAAGCGGAAGTCTTACGCGTATTCTTGCAAAGGGAAAATGTGTCATTGTAAACGATATAGGCAGTTTTTCGGAAATTCCGGACAATGCCTGCGTGAAACTTCCGTCCGTTGAAGATATGGGCGAATCACGGGAAACTGACGAAATTTACAAAGTCCTGAAAAGACTGGCGGAAAACGAAAAGGAACGCAGTGAAACAGGAATGAACGCACGGAAATTTGCTCAGGAAGAACTTGATATTAAATTGGCAGTTGAAAAATACTACAATGTTATCAGTTCGTCAAAATCCGTGTGTCCCGTAACGGAAAAATTAATCGACACACTACGTAATGACAGAAATATGCCTGCAAGCGACATCAAGGACGTTTCCGAAACTCTTGCATATGCAAAGGGGTTCAGATAATCGTTATATTACAACCCTCTCTTTGCTACGGCACTCACTGAGAATTAATTCCGAAAAATTATCCCTTTCAAAACCAATGGCTTTCTCAGAAAGATTTTGCAGAGTATAATTATACTTTTTACGTGAAATCACCTTTATTCTTTCCTGCGTTTTCAGGTAAAGAATAAGAAATTCATTTTCATCAGGGTTATTTTTCAGTGTACGCACAAATTTACTGCGTATATATATAAACTCCTTCGCTTCTTCACTGTTTTCGCCTATTTCTTCATAATACAGCTTTTCCTTATCTGAAAGCGGTAAGGAAAAAGCTGTTTCTTTTTGTCTTTTTTCGGCTTCACGGCGTTTTGCTTCAATTCTGTCAAGCCTTTTCTGACGTATTTCATTAAGTTTCTGATTACTTTTCAAGTCCTCAGTATAAACCGCTTTGTAAATAATATAAAGTGCAAGAGCATCATTAATTGCATTATGGAAACTACCGACAGGTGTATAATCAAAAGCCGAAGCAAGTTCCTTTATATTGACGGGTTCGGGCAGTCCCATTTTATCCGTGATACTTCTTTGTATATCAAAAATCTTACCGCTTACTTTCTGAATATTGCCAGATTCCTTTCTGAACTTCTGATGTTGTTTCACATCTGACAAAAGAGCAGGTCGGTCAAAGTTTCCCCACACATAGATGTTATCTATCATATATTTTTTCAAAAGGTTTACAATTATACCCATAACGTCATTACTGTCGGGGGAATTGTCTATTTCCTCCTGAGTAAGTTTCGTAAGTTTTCTGCACTGCCTTGTAAGTTTCGGAAACTTGTGCGGTCTGCACGTACAGTAAAACCTTTCTTTTATTTCATAATTTTCATCACATATAATCACACCTGCCGAAAGAATTTCACTGTCATATTTATTGATATAATAACCGCAGGTAAATTCAAAATCCGCAAAACAAAGATACTTATTTTTATTTTCAGACATTTTACCCCTCCCATATCACAAAGGCTTCTTTTCAAAAAGAAGTATCGGATATCCCTCATAATAAGGCTTTACGATTTCGGAGTGACTGTCCGCATAACTGAAAATTTCGTCAGCAAGACCGTTTTCAAGAAATTCAACAAGCTGTGAAAGCGGTCTGTTATAAAGTTCCTCGCATATCGACGCAATTGTAAGTGCACGCCGTCCGTTTATTTCCATTATTCTGTAAGGCCATATACGGCAGTCAAAAGGTTTTTCGTCACCGAGCATACAGCCCTTATCTGTAAGAGCAGGACACAAAAAAAGTCCTTCTTCCGACAGTTCGTCCACTTTGAATATATAACCGCCGTCTCCGGAAATAAAATCGGTATCGGGCTTTAAATCAAGTATTCTGTCACGTATCTTTTCTGTAAACACAGGCGTTTCCCATATGTCATAGCGGTCAAATACACAGCATAATCTGCACTCGGCACATGAACTGTTGTCAAGAATTTTTTTCAGCATAAAAATTTCCCTTTCCTTAAATATTTTAAGACAAAAAGGACTGCAACGGCAGTCCCTTTTATTCAGTGCGTATCCTTTATGGCATTCTTTGCCCTTGTTACAATTGTCCTGTCATTTTCATAAGAAAGAATATTTGCAGCGTATGAGATATCAACCCAGCGTATTTCAGCAATCTCGTCCTCCTGCGGAACAAAGTCGACATTCTTCGCTTTTGCAAGAAAATAAACCACAACTTTTACTGTGTCTTTTTTCGGCGAATATGTAACTGTTTCACGGAAAGTCGGGTCAATAATAACGTCAATGGAAGTTTCCTCCTTAATCTCACGCTTTGCCGTCTCAACTTCAGTTTCTCCGTTTTCCACGTGACCTTTAGGAAATGACCAGTGTCCGCTGTTTATATGCTTAATCAGAAGTATTTCCGTATTGCCATGAAATTTGCGGTATACAATAGCTCCGCATGATTTTTCGTGAAGCATACAAAATTCCTTTCCTGCCTTATAAGGCATTATATATGTA
>CAMWGS010000064.1 GCA_947173865.1 uncultured Ruminococcus sp. | reverse complement strand
CTCTTATAGTTGCCGATATAGGTCTGCTTTCACTGATAAAGAAATATGCTCCCGATATGGAAATACATATTTCCACACAGACAGGCGTTGTAAATTATGTAACAGCCCATGAACTCTACAATATGGGTGCAAAGAGGATAGTTCTCGCAAGAGAACTGTCACTTGATGAAATCGCTGAAATACGTGCGAAAACAAATCCCGATATGGAAATTGAAGCTTTTGTACACGGTGCAATGTGCGTGTCATTCTCGGGCAGGTGCTTACTTTCACAGTATCTTGTAAACCGTGACGCTAATCGTGGGGAATGTGCCCAGCCGTGCAGGTGGGGTTATCATCTTGTCGAGGAAAAGCGTCCGAATGAGTTCTTTCCGATTTTTGAGGACGAAAAAGGTACATATATACTCAACGCAAAAGATATGTGCATGATTGAACACATTGACAAGCTTGCACAGGCTGGGGTTGACAGTCTGAAAATTGAAGGACGTGCAAAGTCGGCATATTATGTGACAGTAGTTACAAATGCTTACAGAATGGCAGTTGACGAATATTACAGAAATCCCGATAATTTCGTACTCCCCGACTGGATTCGTGATGAAGTTTACAAGGTAAGCCACCGAAAGTACTGCAACGGATTTTTCTTCGGTACTCCCGAAAATTCACAATACTACGAAAACAGCGGTTACATACGCAATTATGACGTTGTGGCAGTTGTTGAGAAGTGTGAAAACGGTACGGTATACTGTACACAGCGTAACAGATTCTTTGCGGGCGATACCGTTGAACTTCTTGCACCGTCTCAGAAGCCGGTCACACTTACTCTTGATACCCTTTACGATGAAAACAATGAACAGATTCAGACAGCTAATCACGCTATGATGAAATTTTCATTTAAGTCTGATTTGACTTTCCCGACAGGTACGGTTATACGCAAAGAAACAAAATAATGAAAAACAGACAAGGTACAATTAAAGTAACTTGTCTGTCTTTAAAATGAAATTATTATAATTAAAATATTAAGATATTTGACAGCTCTGTTTATTATACCGATTATAACGTACATTTTCAGAAAAAATACACCAAAGCTCAGGATATTAAAAACTATTCCTGCCGTTATTGTAGCACTGACATTATTTATGCCGTTTGAAAATCTGTTTATTAAATTTGATTCTCTGCAAGATACTTTCAGATATTCTGTAAACGGTACAATTATCAAAACTGTTGAACGTGAAAACACTGCCTTAGTTATATACAGAAACGAATCAGAAATTAAAACGGTTCTTATCATTCGTAACGGTGTGAAATGGAAAAATCCGTTTATGCCTGTCAGACAAAAATTACTATATGCGGAAGAATGTATGCCTAATCTTTATGAAGTTGTAACACCTGTGCTGATAACTTATGAGCCGAAAAGTAATAATGCCTATATTTTGGTTTCACCGCCTTATGATTCAGAAATCTCTGATAATATGAAATCGGTGTTTGAAAAATTTTCCGTCAGTGATATGCGTACTTATTTTGTCGCTTATGTGGAAAACTTCAACGAAAACTATATTCTTAATATTAACGGAACAGATTATCCGATATTATCAAAAATGAGCAGGACATAAAAATCCTGCTCATTTTTTTATGAGTTTTTGTCAACTTCATGGAACTTCTTAAGATTGCCGATTTTTTCGTTTCTCTCGTCGAGAACCTTTTCAATGTCCGACCATTCAAGCCCCTGATTTGCACAGAGTACCATAATGTGATACAGTAAATCGTTGATTTCATTCATAAGTTCGTCGTTGTCACCGTTCTTTGCGGCAATAACGGTTTCTGTTGCTTCCTCGCCGACTTTCTTGCAGATTTTGTCAACACCCTTGTCAAAAAGATAGCAGGTGTACGAATTTTCAGCAGAAGTGCCGTTTTCGTACTGTCTTTTTCTTTCCTTGATTACTTCAAAAATTTCTTCATATACAGTCATTTTCAATTCTCCTCATTGTTATAGATTTCGTTAAAGAAACAGCTGTAACTTCCCGTATGACAGGCAACACCCGTCTGCTCGACGTTCACTAAAAGTGTATCATTGTCACAGTCTCCGTAAATGGACACCACTTTCTGTAAATGTCCTGAAGTCGCCCCTTTGTTCCAGTATTCCTGCCTTGACCTGCTCCAGAACCATGTATAGCCTGTTTCAAGAGTCTTTTTAAGGCTTTCTTTGTTCATGTATGCAAGCATGAGGACTGTTTTTGTATTCACCTCATAGCAGACTGCCGGAATGAGTTCACCCTTGACAAAAAATTTATCAAGGTCATTCAAATCAATCTTTATCATTTCATTCTCCTTTCTAAGTCCATAATGATGTTATGAACATCGGACTTGAATCATCTGATTTTTTAAATCCGCACTTTTCGTAAAAATCAAGTTCCGCATTATATGCAACCACTACAATTCTCAGATAGTCAGCATATTTTTCCCTTACCATCCCAACAAGTTCCCTGCCTATATGTCTGCCCTGATATTCGGGATTTACAAGAAGGTAATGGACATAAGCCGTCATTATTCCGTCGTCCATTGCACATATCATACCAACAAGTCTTTCGCCTTCCCATGCGGAAAATACTGTTTCAAAATTTTTCATTGCTGTCACAAGTTTATCGGGATAGTGACCCGATGACCATTCAACAGACAGAAATAAATCTTCAAGCTGTTCACTGATGAAATCATGAGTATCTTCATATACTATGTTCAATTTATCACCACCCTTTGTACGCTATAAATTCACTTACGGCGTTCCAAAGTCCCGACCATATGAATCCGAAAAATGAAATCAGAGTTATAACAAACTCATAAAGTAATATGCGGAGTTTTTTATTTTCGTCCATGAATATTGGATTACAGAACGTCTTACATTCGTTCTGTGTTGTTGCAGGAAGTATTTCAATGATAGTATGCATTGCTGTATTCTGTCTTGATATAGCAATACACAGAAAACGTCTATATAGCATATGAGTCCGAGACTGCCGAAAATTCCATAAATCAGCGGATATGGCTTTTTAATATTTCTCATCTTACTGTAATATTTCTGTCACGACAGTAAGACTTTACTTCCTGTACGGTAAGCTCTTTGAAGTGGAAAAGTGAAGCCGCAAGTGCAGCGGTTGCACCTGTTTTTTCAAAGACTTCCGCAAAGTCGTTTATCTTACCTGCTCCACCGCTTGCGATTACGGGGATATTACAGTTGTCGCAGACAGCTTTCAGCATCTCAATATCAAAACCTTCTTTAGTACCGTCAGCGTCTATTGAGTTCAGACATATTTCACCTGCTCCGAGCTGTTCAATCTGATGTACCCAGTCAATAAGGTCAATACCCATGTCCACACGTCCGCCGTTGATATAAACCGTCCATTTGTGGTCGGCAATTTTTTTAGCGTCTATTCCCACGCATATACACTGACTGCCGAATATGTCAGCACCGTCCCTGATAAGCTGAGGATTTTTTACAGCCTGTGAGTTTACAGAAACTTTGTCCGCTCCCGCTCTCAGTGTTTCACGGATATCGTCAACGGTCTTTATTCCTCCGCCGACTGTGAGTGGCACAAATACTTTTTTAGCTGTTTCCCTTACAACATCAAGGAAAACTCCCCTGCCCTCAAAAGATGCAGTTATGTCATAGAACACGATTTCGTCCGCACCCTGTCTGTTGTACTCCTCCGCACATTCAACAGGGTCGCCGACATCACGTATCCCCTCAAAATTTACTCCCTTTACTACCTTGCCGTTTCTTACGTCAAGACATGGGATTATTCTTTTTGCAAGCATTTTTTCAGCCTCCTTTTTATTATAAATCAGACTTTGTAAATTTCACTTCTTTTTCAGAAAATTCTTATATTTCCCATTAATTTTTTCACTGAGTTTTAAATAATCATCTTCACCGCTTATAACACCAAAACATTGTTTGTCATAATCGTTTGTACAATATTCAACATAATCTTCATAATAATCATTGCTGACGTAATAGTAGTCTATAAACGGCAACAAATCTTCTTTTATATCCGAGTCCCAAAGTTTACCGTCACAATTGTTGAACAGATATTCTGTTCCCGACATCTGACCATTTCTTACCTTTTCACAAGCTTTTTTATCAGCATCGTCACATTCCATACCGTTTTCTATTATCCATCTGATAAAAAGTCCGATATGATTAGCTGACAAAGACCATATTTCATCTTCCTGTGTTTCTGTAAGTTCTCCGATAATACCATAAGTTTTACGATATAGTTTTTCTGCACTTTCCCAGTACCAGTCTGCTCGGTCTATTGTCATAATTCACTTCCTTAACAAGTTTACTCCATTACGAAAAAACAATTATACGGATTTTAAGAATTTTTTTCAGCATATTCAACAGCTTTTCTTAAATCCAAAGTACCTTTATATATGGACTTTCCGCATATAGTACCATAAAGTCCCATTTCCTTGCAAACCTTTATATCGTCCATTGTATGAACACCGCCGCTTGCAATGATATTACAGTTTTGTGTACCGTCTGCGAGAGCCTGTAACTGTTCCCTGTTCACGCCCGAAAGAGTACCGTCCTTAGAGATGTCGGTAAATATGAAGTATTTAACCCCTGACTTTATCATCTGATTTGCGAGGTCGATATAGTTTACGTCGGAAGTTTCAAGCCAGCCCTCAGTTGCAACCATACCATTCATAGCGTCAATACCTACAACTATTTTTTCACTGCCGAATTTTTCAACAGCATCACATACAAGCTTAGGATTTTTAAGTGCGACAGACCCGAGAATTACTCTTGAAATTCCCATGTTCAGATACTCCCGAATCGTTTCAAGACTTCTGATACCTCCGCCGAGTTCGACTTTTAAATTCGTCTTTTCGGCAACGTCTGTATATATTTTTGTATTGACGGGTCTGCCCTCTTTTGCACCATCGAGGTCAACCATGTGAATCCATTCAGCACCTGCATCTTCAAAACTCTTTGCTGTTTCGAGATAGTCGGAAGCTACTTTTTCAACGGTTGAAAAATCGCCCTTGAAAAGTCTTACACAGTTGCCGTCTTTAATGTCGATTGCAGGTAAAATAATCATATCAGACCTCCGAAATTCTTAAGTATTTTCAGACCTGTTTCACCACTTTTTTCGGGGTGGAACTGAGCTCCATAGACATACTTTCCGTCATGGACAAGTGCGGGAACACGTCCGCCGTATTCACAATATGCGGAAATATCATTGTCAGCACATTCTGCCTTATATGAATGTACAAAATATACATACTCATTATCACCGAGACCGTCAAGCAGTTTACAGTTATTTAAAACTTCAAGCTTGTTCCAGCCCATATGTGGAATTATTAACTCTGTTTCTTCCATTTTGCGAACAGAGCCTTTTATAAGTCCGAGGCCGTCACATTCTTCAAATTCATATCCTTTTTCAAATATCATTTGCATTCCGAGACATATTCCCAGAAAAGGCTTTTTTGTAGCTTCTTCCTTTATAGTTTCGGTAAGTCCCGAATTTTCAAGCATTTTCATAGCTGACGGAAATGCTCCCACTCCGGGAAGAATTATTGCATCAGCATTTTTTACTGAATCTTTGTCAGCTGTCAGAATATTTTCAAGTCCGAGATAATCAAGTGCATTCTTGACACTGAAAATATTTCCTGCCCCGTAGTCAATTATTGCAATCATTATAATACCCCCTTTGTTGAAAGTACAGCACCGTCGGCATTTCGTGCAACGGCTGTCTTGAGAGCGTGTGCCACTGTCTTATATACTGCTTCTGCTTTGTGGTGGTCGTTACTGCCGTAAAGCAGATTTATGTGAAGTGTCATTCCCGCATTGAAAGCAAACGCACGGAAAAATTCTTCTGTCATGCACAAATCATAATCACCACATGACTGATTTGTAAAATTACAGTTGAACACAAGAAACGGTCTGTTGCTGAGGTCAAGACTTGCCATTGCAAGAGACTCGTCCATAGGAATATATGCCGTACCATAACGCACAATACCCGACTTGTTTCCGAGTGCCTGACCGAGTGCCTGACCGAGTGCAATTCCTGTGTCCTCAATGGTGTGATGACAGTCAACGTGCAAATCACCTTTTACTTTAACATTCATGCTTATACCGCTATGTACTGAAAGTGCCGTCAGCATATGGTCAAAAAAGCCTATTCCCGTAGATATATCGGCATTGCCTTTGTTGTCAAGAGCTACAGATATATTTATGTCTGTTTCTCTTGTTGTACGGCTGACATTGCCTTTTCTTATAAAATCATTCATGAAGAATTTCCTCCAGTGCCTTAAACAATGCGTTCATTTCCTCGTCGGTACCTACTGTGATACGCATATGATTGTTAATTCTCGGTTTGTTCCAGTAACGCACGAATATCTTACGTTTTTTAAGTTCCTCAAAAATATATCCTGCGTCTTTTGTACTGTGACTTGCAAATATAAAGTTGCTCATTGAATCGGTAAAGGTGAAACCGAGTTCGGCAAGTTTCTTTTTGGAATTTTCACGTGTTTCTATGATTTTGTTCACTGTCTCCGTGAAGTATTTTTCGTCACGGACTGCTTCAGCACCGCATATCTGTGTAATACTGTTCATTGTGTAGGAGTTCACGGAGAATTTGACATCGTTCATATATTTTATAAGCTTTTCGTTTCCGACTGCAAAACCTATACGCATACCTGCCATAGAGCGAGACTTTGAAAAAGTCTGTATAACAATAAGATTGTCGTATTTTTCAATGAGTGGCAGACAGCTTTTACCGCCGAAGTCGATATACGCCTCGTCAATCATTACGACAGAATCGGGATTTGATTTTAAAATATCTTCAATCATGTCGACGCTTTCAAGTACACCTGTCGGAGCATTGGGATTCGGGAAAATGATACCACCGTTTTCCCGTTTGTAGTCGTCGGGATTAATTGTGAAATCCTCACGGAGCGGACAAGTTTTATATGGTATTCTGTAAACGTCTGCCCATACATCATAGAAAGAATATGTTACATCAGGGAAAAGTATCGGTTTTTCCGAATTGAAAAACGTCATGAATGCCATTGAAATAACGTCGTCAGAGCCTACTCCGACGAATACCTGAGACGGTTTAAGACCATAGCGTTCCGCAATTGCATTTACAAGTATTTCAGAATCGGGATTCGGATAAAGTCTCATTGACGAAACGTCAAAATTATCGAGAATTTCTCTCACCGACGGAGCAGGTGCATACGGATTCTCATTTGTGTTGAGTTTTATTATATCCTTGTCTTTCGGCTGTTCACCCGGAGTATACGGAACAACCCTGCGGACAGCTTCTTCCCATTTATTTTTATTCATTTTAACCACTGCCTTTCTTTAATCAAAAGCCTGTCCCCGAAAGAACAGGCTTTCAGTAAATCATTCAAAACGTACTTTAACAGCGTTGGCGTGAGCGGTCAGACCTTCTTTTTCAGCAATAAGGACTATATCGTCCTTAGCTTCTTCAAGAGCTTCTCTTGTGTAGTAGATGTAGCTTGAACGCTTTGTGAAACTTGCTACACCGAGAGGTGAAAAGAATCTTGCCGTACCGCTTGTGGGAAGTACATGGTTAGGACCTGCGAAATAGTCGCCGAGCGGTTCGCTTGCATAGTGTCCGAGAAATACAGAACCTGCATTGTCAAGAATGCCGAGAAGTTCCATAGGATTATCCATGAGGACTTCAAGATGTTCGGGTGCTATTCTGTTGGCAAGTTCAACTGCTTTTTCACGGCTGTCAGCAATAATTATTGCACCGTAGTCGTCAAGTGACTTTTCAATGATTTCTTTTCTTGAAAGATATTCTTTCTGCCTGTTGATTTCTGCAACAGTTTCGTCAGCAAGCTTTTCACTTGTTGTGACCATTATTGCAGACGCTAATTTATCGTGTTCAGCCTGTGACATCAAATCAGCAGCGGCAAACTTCGGGTTTGCTGTTTCGTCGGCAAGCACAAGAATTTCACTCGGCCCTGCAATCATGTCAATGTCAACCACTCCGTAAAGAAGTTTTTTAGCTGTTGCAACGAAAATATTTCCCGGTCCTACAATTTTGTCACACTTCGGAATTTCTTCCGTACCGTATGCAAGAGCGGCAATAGCCTGAGCTCCGCCCGAGAGGAATACTCTGTCAACTCCGCATATGGCTGCCGCAACAAGTATGTCCTTGTTGGGTGTACCGTCCTTAAGCGGAGGAGTTACCATAATAATCTCCTTTACACCTGCAATTTTTGCAGGTATTGCATTCATCAGAACGCTTGACGGATATGCGGCAGTACCACCAGGAACATAAAGTCCGACTCTTTCAAGACCTCTGATTCTCTGTCCGAGAATAACACCATTTTCCTTTGGATTTATAAAACCCTGTTCAACCTGTCTGTTGTGGAAATCAGCGATATTTTCCTGAGCATTGAGAAGTGCGTTAACAAATTCAGGGTCTGCTTCTGTCATAGCGTCGTTTATAACGTCTCTCGGTACTTCATAGTACTGCGGAAGATTTCCGTCAAATTTAAGTGTATAGTTCTTTACGGCAGTGTCGCCGTTTTCCTTTACGTCCTCAATTATAGCCGTAACTGTTTCGGTAACCTTTTTATTTGTTTCACCGGCTCTTTTGCTGAGTTCGTCAAGAAATGCGACATCTGCAACGCCGTCTGCATAAATCTTTCTCATTTTACAGATTCTCCTCTATAAGTGTAATTAACCTGTCTATTTCGGTTCTTCTGAGTTTGAGACTTACAGTATTTACAATAAGTCTTGCCGAAATAGGTGCAACGTCCTCAATTACTTCAAGACCGTTTTCCTTGAGCGTTGTACCTGTTTCAACTATATCAACAATACCGTCTGCAAGTTAATGAAGCGTATCAAGTTAAACAGAACCTTCGAGTTTTATTATTTAGGTATACATTCCCTTTTTTTAAAAGAAA
>CAMWGS010000063.1 GCA_947173865.1 uncultured Ruminococcus sp. | reverse complement strand
ATTATAAATACGACAAGATTCGCACAAGGACCTGAAAGCATAACAAAAAGTTCATGAGGCGAATTTTTTTCGGGAGTAATTACAACACCCGTTCCGCTGAAAACAACAGACCTTATTTTTCCGCCTGTAATACAAACGGCAAACAGATGACCCAGTTCGTGAATAATACACACCGCATAGAAATTCATTATGACACTGTTTTCCCTCAGCAGAAAAATAAGTGCGTTGAAGAGAAGAAATGAAAATTTTACGCTGTATACGGTATTTTTTATTTTTATCAAAGCAGTTCTGTTATTAGGTCTATCGGATTGGGAAAAATTTCTTTCTGACTGAACGCCAGTTCTTTCAGTTTTTTAAAAATTTCTCCGCAGGTTTCGGGATAAAAAGCGTTCAGTCCGAACAGCAGAACAGCAGTAATAATACATACAACAGTCTGCATTGCAGGAACGTCGTCCGCTTTTCTTTGTGAACGTTGGTCATATTTTTCAAGAAGTTCTTCTGTATTGTCCTCACATTCTTCTTTTTCGGGTTCTGAATTTTCTTCCGTAATTTCTTCCTGAGTTGTTTCTGTTTCCATATTATCAGCTCCTTTTTTTAATTATATGCAGAAAGTCAGGTATAAAGAACAAAAAAACTGCCGTACATTTCTGCACGGCAGTCGTATTAATATATTTTACTGCATTCCGCCTCTTACATAGAAGTTATCCTGAATAATGAGAGAACAGCCACCAAGGAAATTATTTTTTCCGTCAAGCTTGCTGAGAACAACTCTGTCTGCGATTTCTTCGCTTATAAGATGAATCATTTCTCTCTTTATATAATCAAACTGCTTTTCATTGAGCTTGAAATTGTGAAGAACAATCTTCTTTGCAAAATGGCTGATTGAAAGGTTGTTGATAAGAACGGCATACTTTGCAATAAGACTGTCAACAAGATTCTTGACCGCTTCTTCACCTCTCATAAGTGCCATAAATACATTATCCGTATTTATTCTGCTCTTGTCGCCCTCTGTGAGTTCATAGAGAACGGGAGTTTTTTCCTTTGAATAAATATCATAGAAAGCGTTAAGCATAGCAATTCTTGAAAGTTCAGCCTTTACAGAACCGTTAGGATAACCCTCATACTGCTTTCCGTCGGGAGCAACAATATATTTTTCAATAGTTGAAGTATATGAAATATAGTCGCTTGAAAGTTCGTTTTTATTTACAACAGCAAGATTAACCTGATTGCCGTTGCAGATGAAAGCCTGATTTGTCTGATAACCGTTCTGTACTCTGAAATCGTTGTTTGCAAGAGCCATGAGACCGATAGCATTTCCGCAGTGAATATCAAAGTCCAGACCGCTTTTCAGCTTGTCGATAAAATTGCTGAAATCAAGTACACCATCCTTATAGAATATTTTCAGTTTCCCCCACATTGAAGGAACAACACCTACACCAAGACCAAGAATCTTATCCTTTGTAAGACAGCTGTTGTCAATCATTTCACTGCTTGTTTTGATTATGTAATTGATAATATCCTTGCTTGTTGTTCTTTCGTCAATAATCATGCTTGACTTGTCGAGGATTTCAGAATTGAGATTTGTAAGACCAACACTTACTTCCTTTTCGTCAACTGTAGCACCGAGTGCAAAACGGCTGTTCACATTGATGTCAATGAGAATCTTTCTTCTGCCTTTCTGAAGTTTCTCAGTATTTACAGGTGCTTCTCCGATTTCTACAAGAACGCCCTCTTCAATCATTTCATTAGTAATAATAGTAACAGCTGCTCTTGTAATTTCCAAAGCACTTGCCACATCAACCCTTGAAATAGGACCAGATTCACGGATAACACGCAGAATCTGCATTCTGTTACGTCTTTTCAAATCAAGTTTGCTAATTCCTCTTTTTTCCATAATGATAAACTCCATTCCTTTCCTTGATTAAATATAAAGACAGCAGTATTTTATAATAAATTTGTGCTGTGATATATATTAATTATAACACATATTGACTAAATTTCAAACATTTTTCCGAAAAAAATATTAAAATCAGCATTTTTTACAAACTTAATGCAGTAAATTTGTTAAAATTTCCGTAAATTTTACAATTACAGGAAGTGTTAATACTGAAAGTATAGTTCCTGCTGTAAATATTTCAGAAGCGTAAACTGAATTTTTATTGTACTTTATGCAGAAAAGAGTACACATGGCAGCAGGCGGAGACGCAGCAGCAACAATTACAGTCATTCTTACTTCTTCATCGACGCTGAAAAGTGACATCACAAGAGCCAACACAGCAGGTATAATTATCAGTTTGACAAGACATATGAAATAAAGTCTTGCATTTTTAAGCAGTTTTGGAACATTCGTCGCCGATATTGTAACACCTGAAACAATCATTGCCATAGGGGTATTTATTTCCTTGATGAAATTCAATGCACTTTCAGGAACGGAAGGCAGTTTTATTTTCAGGAAAAACGTAAGTATTCCGAGAACAATCGCTATCATTGTGGGTGAATAGAATACTTTTACTACCTCTTTCATATTTTTTTCCCCTGAAATAATTATAACGCCGTGAGTCCATACGACAAGATTGAAAACGGTGATAAAAGCGGTCAGGTAAAAAACGCCCTCGTCGCCGAAAAGTGCGGACATAAGCGGAATACCCATAAACGCACAGTTTGAATAAATCGAGGAAAACCGCTCTACTTCCGTATGTCTGCCGTCTTTCTTACGCACAAATATGTAAGCCACCGCAAGTATTACGGCAAACGCCAGCACGGACAGTGCAAAGGTAATAAGAAGATTTTTAACAAGCCGTGCTTCGTATTCTTTTTGATACGACATGAAAATAACAACAGGATTTACAACCTGAAGTACAAACTTTGAAAGTTCCCTGTTCGTGTCACTGCTTATTATCTTCAGTTTCGCACAAAGTACACCGACCGCTATCAGAATAAGCATTATTATCGTCTGATTTAAAATAGTTTCAGCCAATATAAACCCCTCCGTATTAAAATATTACGAAATTATTTTAGCACAATTTTCCTTTGTCGTCAAGAGTATATGAAAAGTACCTATTGCTTTTCGGGGAAAAAAGTTGTATAATTATTCTATACACATAAAAAAGGAGCTGACTGTGTGATTACAGACAAAAAATCAGCAGAAATATTAAATCTTCTTGAAAAGGCAGGATATGAAGCATACTTTGTCGGTGGCTGTGTGAGGGATTCGATAATGGGACGTAAATTCCATGATACCGATATAACTACAAACGCATTGCCAAACGAAATCATGAAAGTATTTAATGGATACAAAACCATTCCAACAGGTATAAAGCACGGTACTGTGACAGTTATTTCCGACAGAATCCCCTACGAAATAACCACTTTCCGCATTGACGGAAAATATACCGATTCACGTCGTCCCGACAATGTTGAATTTACTGCAAGTCTCCGTGAAGATTTGGCAAGGCGTGACTTCACAATCAATGCCGTCGCTATGGATTTGAGGGGAAATATATGTGACTATTTCGGCGGTGCAGACGATATTGAAAAGCATATAATAAAATGTGTGGGAAGTCCTGAAAAGCGTTTTGAAGAAGATGCACTCAGGATTATGCGTGCTATACGTTTTTCGTCACAGCTTGGTTTTGACATCGAACCCGAAACCGCAAAGGCAGTCCACAATATGAAAAACAGTCTGAAAAATATTTCAAAAGAGCGTATAAGCGAAGAACTTGATAAGCTGATATGCGGAAAAAACTGTATTAACGTTCTGATGCAATACAGCGACGTTATAACAATTGTTATTCCCGAATTTGAAAGCTGTATAGGTTTTGACCAGCATTCCCCCTATCATAAATACACGGTATGGGAACATATAGTCCGTGCGGTAAATCTTGCTCCGTACGATAATATTAAAATGCGTCGTGCGTTGCTTTTCCACGACATAGCCAAACCAGTTTGTGCAAAGTTCGACGAAACAGGCAGGGGACATTTCAAAAAGCACGCTGAAATCGGTGCGGAAATGACATGGGATATAATGAAACGTCTGCGTTATGACAGTGAGTCAATAAATTATGCGGTAACGCTTATTGCAAACCACAGTAAAAAAATTCTCACAAAAACAGATGTTAAAAAAATGATGTCAACTATAGGTGACAAATTATTCTTTGAACTTATGGAAATGAAAAAATGTGACAACTCCGCAAAAAACGATTTTGTGCGTGACGAGAATACGGCTCTTGACGAACTTATTGCAGAGGGTCACAGGGTTATTGAAAACAATGAATGTCGTAATCTGCATATGCTTGCCGTCAACGGCAACGACCTTATAAAAACAGGTTTAAACGGTGTGGACATCGGCAGAACTTTAAAACAACTGCTTAATCTTGTCATTGAGGAAAAGCTTCTCAATGACCATGATATACTATTGAATTATATAAAACAGAGGTGTATAAAATGATTGGTCACATTCATTCAACGGAAAGTTTCGGAACGGTTGATGGTCCTGGAGTAAGATTTGTGGTATTTTTTCAGGGCTGTCCGCTCCGCTGTCAGTACTGTCACAATCCTGATACATGGGAGTTCGGAAAGGGTCACGAAATGACCGCCGACGAACTTATGAAAGAGTACGACTCATACAAGGAATTTTTCAAATCGGGCGGTATTACTGCAACAGGCGGTGAACCTCTTGCACAACCCGAATTTCTTGCAGAACTTTTCTCGCTTGCCAAATCAAAGGGAATTCATACTTGTCTGGATACATCGGCAGGCGTTTACAATCCGTCCGAACATTCAAAAATTGACGAAGTTCTTAAATATACCGACCTTGTAATGCTCGATATAAAACACATAGACCCCAAAGAACACAAAAAACTCACAGGTCTTGACAACAGTCATATTCTTTCTTTTGCAGAGCATCTCTGTGACCTTAATATTCCCGTATGGATAAGACACGTTGTAGTTCCGAATATAACAGACAATGATGACGAACTTTTCCGTCTCGGTGAATATCTCTCAACCCTGACAAATCTGAAAGCTCTGGACGTTCTGCCGTATCACGATATGGCTAAATCAAAATATGCAGAACTTGGAATAGAATATCCTCTTGGCGACACTCCCGCACTTCCGAAAGACAGAGCCGTCCACGCAAGAGAAGTAATTATTCAGGGAATAAAAGCAGGTTTAAAAGGAGAAAAACACCCTCATATCTAATGATTTGATTTTCTGTGTATAATTTCCGCTAATCCGTCCAAAATAAAAGCGGAGGTGTTATACGTGAAAAAAAATGTATTAACAGAAAACAAAATCAAGGGTTCAAAGGGATTTTATGCTGCTCTCGGAATAAGTGCGGTAATGATTGGTGCAGCGTGCCTTTTTGCCTACAATCAGGGTGAACAAATCACCGAAGGACAGCTTTCCGCAGGTATAAGCACGCCTGCTTCGGAAACTCCGGTTGACAAAAAATACAATAATGTACCTAAGTCAACCAGCACCGCTTATGTTGTTGCCATGACTCCGACTACAACAACAACTGCCGTGCAGGTACAGGCTGAAACCATGCCAGTTGAAGAAGTCATAATCGAAACACCTGAAGAAGAATTTCAGGAAGTAATCGACATGGAAGAAGCAGAAGAAGTTGAAGCGGAAGCAGATTCGGAAACTCTTGAAACAGGCATCAGCAAGTTGGAAAATGTAAAATCTCCGCTCGCCGATATTACAAATGTAATAACTTCTTTCAGCGGAACAGAACTTGTAAAAAACGAAACCACAGGTTCGTGGCAGACCCATAACGGCACTGATTTTGCGTCGGAAATCGGTACGGAAGTTTATGCCCTTTCAAATGGTGAAGTAACATCAGTCAAAAAAGATGCACTATGGGGAGTTACTGTAGTTCTTGACCACCATAACGGCTTTGTCACAAAATACTGCAATCTCGCTGACGACCTCTCCGTACAGGAAGGTGATATGCTTGTAAGCGGTGACATGATAGGCGTTGTAGGGCAGACTGCCGACATTGAAAGTGCCCTTGCTCCTCATCTTCACATCGAAATCACTCACAACGGTTCTTTTATAGACCCGTTAAGTTCGTTAAAATAATAAAACAGATTCATAAACGGGTGTACTGTATATACACCCGTAATTATTTTTACTTGACATAAACTTCCATTTGTGCTACAATACAGATAAATCATTTTTTCCGGAGGTTCACTTCATGCATTTTTGCGGATATTGCGGAAAAGAACTTTCCGAAGGCAATCCCTGCGACTGTCGGGAAAGCGTCATTGCCGCCGAAAACCAGAAAAACCGTATTGCAGCAAAGGAAATCAAGGCTGCCGCCGCTGCAAACAAACGTCAGCTTATTATAGGGGCTGTATGTATAATTATAATGATAATAGCTTTTATACGTATAATTGTATTTCTTTTCAGCGGAGGTGCAGACGAATCTGTTGTAAGAAGTACACGTCCCGAATACGAAAGACCAATAGAAAACTTTGTAAGTGCATACAATAAAAACAATTCGGAAAAAATGATGAAAGTCATGCTTCCGAGCGACTACATAGACCAATTAAAATATGACATCGGAAGTTCAAAGGACTGGAAAGAATATATATCAGAATTCAATGAAAACATAGAAAAGGAAAAAGACCGTCTTGAACTTGTCTACGGCAGAAATATAAAACTTTCCGCCGAAATAATCGACAAAAAGGAACTCAAAAAAACAGAACTGCTGGAAATCACAGAACTTTATGAAGATAATTTTGATACAAAAGGTATTAAATCAGCATATAAAATAAAAGTCGAATTTCAGACCGAGGGCTATGAGGATTATGACATTGACAAACACTGGATTTATGTTGTTGAAATAAAAGGAGATGGCTGGCTGATGTGTCCGAAAGGAGACGGATACAACCCAGGAAGTTATATAGGTCTTGAATTTGATAATCCCGATTTAGAAGAAGATTCAGACGAAAAATAAACAAATAAAATTTTTTCTTCATATCACTTGAAATATATGTTATTATGTGATATAATGAATTGTAAGTGTGCCTGACGGCACTAATATTATTATGAAAAGAGGAAAACAAATGCCTGCTAATATTGTTGTAGGAACTCAGTGGGGCGACGAAGGAAAAGGAAAAGTTATTGATATTCTCGCTTCCCGTGCTGATGTAGTTGTACGTTCACAGGGCGGTAACAATGCCGGTCATACTGTTGTAAACAACGGTGAGGTTTACAAACTCCACCTTATCCCGTCGGGTATTCTCTACCCCAATACTCTCTGTCTTATCGGTGCAGGTGTAGTACTTGACCCTAAAGACTTTATCGGAGAACTCGACAGCCTCGCAGAAAGAGGAATCCAGACAGAAGGTCATCTCAAAATTGACCCCAGAGCTCATATCGTTATGCCGTGGCATATAACCCTTGACGGTCTTTCGGAAGCTTTCAGAGGCGGTAAGGACATCGGAACAACAAAGAGAGGTATCGGACCTACTTACATGGATAAATATGAAAGATGCGGTATCAGAATGTTTGACCTTGTTCACCCCGAACTCCTTGCCGAAAAAATTCAGGCTACAGGAAAGCTTAAAAACAAAATCATTACCGAAGTTTACGGCGGTGAAGCATTTGACCTTGATGCCGTTACTGCTGAATATACAGAGTACGGAAAAAGACTTCTCTCCTATATGGACGACGTTTCCGTTCTCACTTTTGAAGCTTCAAAATCAGGAAAAACAATCATGTTTGAGGGTGCTCAGGCTACTCTCCTTGATATTGATTTCGGTACATATCCTTATGTTACTTCATCTCACCCGCTTTCCGCAGGTGTATGTGTCGGTACAGGTATAGGACCAAAGGAAATCACCAATATTATAGGTGTTGCCAAGGCTTATACAACACGTGTCGGAAAAGGTCCTTTCCCGACCGAACTTGACGACGAAACAGGCGACCAGATTAGAAATGTAGGCGGTGAATTCGGCACTACTACAGGCAGACCGAGAAGAACAGGCTGGTTTGATGCTGTTATAGTACGTCATTCAGTAAGAGTAAACGGTCTTGACAGTCTCGCAATAAACAAGCTTGACACACTCGCAGGTCTTGACACCCTTAAAATCTGTGTTGCATACAAGAAACCCGACGGAACTGTTACAGAACATTTCCCACCCGCCCTCGAAGAACTCGACGGCTGTACTCCTATTTATGAGGAATTTGAAGGCTTTACGGAAGATATTTCAAAATGTACAAGTTTTGACGAACTTCCCGAAAACTGCAAGAAATATATTGCACGTCTCGAAGAACTTGTCGGCTGTCATGTAAGCATGGTAGGCGTAGGTCCTGACAGAGCTCAGGTTATAGAAAGATAAGAGAATTAAAAACATTAAAGCAAACGAGGTGATTTAATGCCCGATGAAAATAATTACGGCGGTGTTCCGGTTCTCGACGATATAGACTATGTCCCGACCGCTAAAAAAGAAGGTCCGCAAGGTGTTTCCGCTCCTGTTCTCGACGATATAGAGTATACAGAATCAGCAAGGCGTGGAGCTCCTACAGGCGTTTCCGCTCCTGTTCTTGAAACAATGGACACGTATAGCTCCGCTTATGAACAGAGGCGAGGTGCACCTACAGGTGTCACCGCTCCCGTTCTCGACGATATGGACAACTATAACCCGTCATATGAACAGACCAAAAAGGAAACTGCCACAGAGCCTGTTTCAGAAAAGCTGATTCTCAGTGACGAAAATATAATTTCCGCTCTTACTCCCGAACTGAAAGCAATATTTGACAACCTTTCAGACGAACAGCAACAAAAAATTATAAATATGAGGAGAGAGCAACTCGGTGCAGAAGCACCGCCCGAAGAAGTTACCGCACCCGTTCTTGATGAGGACAATTATGTTCCTCCACCAGTAAAGGAAGAACCTCCGCAACCTGCTGAACCCGTTACAGCTCCCGTTCTCGACGAAGAACCCGAACCACCGAAATATATTCCGAAATTCGTTGACGAAGACCTTGAAAGAGCAAAACGTGAAGGTGCTAAAAAAGCAGTTGATTCACAGCTTACTTCAAATCAGAAGGATTCAAAGGAA
>CAMWGS010000062.1 GCA_947173865.1 uncultured Ruminococcus sp. | reverse complement strand
ATGATGTTGATGTTGTCGTTGTCGTTGTTGTGGTTGTAGATGATGTTGATGTTGTCGTTGTTGTAGTTGTTTCAGTAGCTTTACAGTTTGGTACTTTAATATTAATCGGATTTTTTTCGTCGTTAATTTCAACATTAGGAGCAGTATTTCTGATATTCTTCATCACAAGTATCGGATAATCTTCAAGTGCTTTTCCGACTTCAATAGTTGATGTTTCAGAAGAATATTCTGTTCCGTCATTTAAAGTAAAGCTGTCCGCTTTTACACCGTCTTTAAGTGTAATGGTTATACTTTCAAGTATGTCGTCTGATGCTACAGTTTCAGAACAGTCAATAGTAATACTATCTACTGTGCCGTCCCAAACAGCAAACTTGATATTACCATTAGAATCAAATTTAGCATTAGATAAACCAGCAACATCTACTGTCATATTATTGTCTGATGTAAATACTAAGCTATCTTTGCCTTCGTCCCTGCCTATCCAACGCCAATCATCAGTTTTAACCTGAAGATTGACACCGGAAGAACCTGTTACTATAATTTTACTAATCGGAAGATTAGCAAAATCAGAATAACTTTTAGCTGGGTCATCGTCTTTTGTTACCATTTCACTTCCGGAAATAGTTAACTTTGAACCTTCTGTTTTTACTAAGATATCATTAATTTTGAATGTTCCGTCTTTACCGGCTTTTGCAGTTCCTTCAACTTTCTTATTATCTGCATAGTTGAGAGTGTATGAAACTTCATATGAATCATCCTCATCTCTTGTTACCGAGTAATCATCATTAATGTTAAAATAAAGTATATCTGATAATGGTTCATAGTCTTTCGGAGCAGTTTTTTCCTTGATGTAGTATCTATCAGGGTCAAGATGTCCGATATCAAGAATACCATTCTTTGTTGTACCTGATGCTATAAGTTTGTCGTCTCTTGCACGATAAACTTCAAGTTCAGCAGAATCTTCTGTAATAGCCTGCCATGTATCGCCATCAACTTTAGTAAGCTGAATCTGTATAGCTTCGTTCACAAATTTCGGAATTTCTGACGGAAGACGTGTAATCATTATATTGTCGGCATCATAATAATAAGTATCATTACCAAGCAGAAATGTGCTACTGTTATTTGTGTCAAATGTCAATGTTCTTTCATAATCAGGAGTATTACCGGTAGTTGCATGATAGTTTTCACTATATTTAATATCAGTAACCTTTCCGTCTTTAACCGAAAGATTATATACTATATTCGGAAAAACATCTTCACTCTCTACAAAGAATATCTCAATTATTCTTGATGTCTGATTACCGTCTTTATCATAAGAGTCCTTGTAAGTCAGATGTCTTATCAATTTGCCGTCACGCTCAACCTTTACGTCTATTTCAGTAGGAAACGTGTTGTCGTTAATCTGTACTGCACTTCTGACCTCTTCGGTTATTTTGATTTTATATTCCTTTTCTGTTAAATCATAACCTGCAGGAGCGGATATTTCTTTTAATGTATAAGTTTTTTCATGTAAATAATTTTCTGCATCAATATCTGCATTGCCTGTAAGCTCTACATCTGTAGGTATAGTAACAAAGTTATATTCGCTGTTAATAGTTTCAATGTCGGAAACGACTTCACCCGTCTGGTCATCTGAAAGTACAAGTCCGATTGTTGCACCGGCAAGATTATTACCATTGCCGTCTACCTTAGATACGGCAAGGGCATAACCTGCAACTGTGCCAAGCATTGAAATAGGTCCTGTAAATGGTCTAAAACCCATTTCAGCACATCCTTCAAATTCCTTTGCAATAATTGAACCTGAAAGATGTGGATTATGACCATTTGAATCCTTTACTCCTGTAAATTTAGCATCAGGAGCTAAAATGGTACCATTAAAGCACATTGCGAGTTCTACTGTAGTAGCTTGTGGAAAATTATATAATATATATGCACTGTCAGGGTCATTATTTCTATCAGCATCTGAACCTTTATCTATACGTTTACCTGCATAAACAGTTCTAAATTGGTTGTAAGTATATGCTGAAGATATTTTTATATTTTCATCATTACAGTTGATAACAACATAAACACCATTTTGAACATCAATATTAATACTATTTACATTTTCATCCCATGAATCCAAATTAAAGTATACAGTATCACCAGCAACAGCATCTTTACAGGTAAGATTTAAAGTTTTTCCGCCATCAGTATAACTGATATCACCAGAATCCTTTTTACCAGCAAGCTTTGCAGAACGTTCTTTTATGGTAGTAAAATAAGCTTTTACATTAAGAATATCATCTGAACGATAAATTACATCATTTAATGATACATTTCCTTTAGTAGACCCAATTTCAGTATTATTACCGACTACAAATCTTTTTTTAGTTGTTCCTTTTTGTCCGTCCAACTGTATGTAATTATCATCACTATCAAGCCTGAATTTATCAGCCGTATCACCATTGACAATAAAAGTGGCATAATTACTGTTATCCAACAACACATCAAGACCAAGTCTTACATACTGGTCATCATATTGTCCTAAATATTGTGTGTATTCGAAGTCACCATTACCTATTTCATAATTCCAGTCACAAGTGGGTTTAAGACTTCCGCCTACAGCTAAACGTCCTTCAGTATCCGAATCACTTGGCATATAATCACCTTCAATAAACGCACAGAACTGCGAAGCGATACCAAGAGCATAAGTCCTATCATAGTTCTTAATGGTTTCTGCAATTGTATTGCCTTTCATGCCGTTTTCACCGACAAGCAAAGTAACATCATCAATTTCATTAGTTCCGGAAATGTTTTTAATCGGATTAGCAGCCAAAGACTCTGAAATTCCCGAAACCATGCTCATAATGGACAGAAACATTGCCGTGACAAAACTAAGTGACCTTTTTGCAAGTTTATTCATATAAACTTTCTCCTTTCATAAATTAATTGATTTTTCGGAAAAAAATAATATGTTTCACATATTAACATTCCTTTCTTTAAATATATATTAACAGGCGAATTCATTTTCTCATGTACAAGAAACACATTCCGCCTGACTAAATTAATTATAACACCATACTAAAAAAATTTCAACTGTTTTGTATATTTTATACATTAGAAAATTCCAGCCCCAATTTGTAACTGTTGCACAATTATTCTGAAAAAGCCAAACAAATCCACAATAAAATTGCACATTTCGCATTCACAAACTATTCATATAAAATAAAAAAACAGCTTTATAAAGTAAAAAGCTGTTTTTTAGTTATTTATATAGTTTTACAATAATACATCATAAGCATAAGACAACGGTATTTTCTGCTTTGTGCCTCAAACTCGCCCGTACTGGGATTAGCTTGGTTTCCGTTATATATAATGACATTGTCCAAAAAATAATCATGTTTTTCAACCCATTCCGTTTCAGACTGCCTGATAAGACCAAAGGCTTCCGACGGAAGTTCTTTCTCAAGTTCGGACATAAGATATTCAATCAGTCTGTCATAATTGCCGTTTATAGCGTACCATTGCTGTACAGAACCGACATAAGTTCCCTGCGGAGCTCCGTAATTGTTGTCCGCTAAATCTTTTTCCGCCCTTACATAATAATCATAATAAGGATTATTTTCAAAAGACTTTAAAATTTCCTCAGTTTCGGCAAATAAATCATAAACTTTCTTTTCGTATTCGTCGGCAAGTGACGAAAATTCAAGAAATTTTTCTCTTTCCTCACCCTCGAAATGTTCGTTTACGTCCATTCCCCTGCACATTTCAATCATACCGTTTGTGCTGTCATTTTTTATTTTCACATACTCAAAAAATCTGTCCTGATAAACATTGATTTCATTCAGTATATCACTATATTTTTCAAAATTTTCTGTTTCAGGCTGTAAAGATTCTTCATGAATTTCGGTTGTAACGGGTTCTGTTTCCTGTGAAATTTCATTAATGACTTCCGTTGACTGCTCTGTAACTGTCTGTGTTTCCGTTGTAACTGCCGAATATGACGAAGAAATTTCCGTTGTTATTTCTGTAGTTGCCGACGTTGATGTGACTGTTGTTGTCTGAGAAATTTTTGTTGTCTTTGAAAAAGACGATGTTTCAGAAAACAATTTTTCCGCTTCTTCCGTAGTTACGCCCGTTTTCCTGTCGGGAACTGCTACCGAAGCTATCATGCTTTCTGACGGTACTTTTTCCGTGTTCTGACCGAGAAGTACCGCCGTTGTTCCTCCTACCGCCACAACCGAAACAACCGCTCCCGCTATGATTTTACTTTTCAACATAAATATTCCTGCCTTTCCCATTGATTTCGGCAAGGATTCCAACACAAATCCTTTTATTTCGGGAACATACGTATTTTTAAAATCTTCTTTAAAAACTGCTGAAAGAAACGGTATTAACGAAACGGCACAGAGTTTGTCACCGCTTTCGTCCTGATACTTTTCCACCCCTATCTTTATTTTCAGGCGTGCAGTACTCAGACGGTTTTTAACAGCTCCCTCACTGCATTGCATGATTTCAGCCGTTTCACGTACCGTAAAATTATTGAAGTAATACATGAACACTGTCTGATATTGAAGTTCAGAGAGATTTTCACGCATTATGTCCATTACAATACGGCGGTTCTCAAAGTCTGTTATACACTGCTCGGGAAGAACAACTGTTTTTTCTTCTTCAATCATTTCTTCAATGTCCTCACTCGGAACAGGGACTTTTTTTCTCAGAAAATCCATACACTTGTTTACTGCCGTTCGTTCAAGCCATACAGAAAATTTTGACGGTTCGTCAAGCCTGTCAAGATTTCTGTATGCACTTAAATATGTTTCCTGAACTGCGTCGTCAGTGTCATGACGGTTTTTCAGAAAATTTATACATATATAATATATACGTCTGTATGTCATTCTATAGAGTTCGGAAAAAGCTTCCGAATCGCCGTCAAGTGTACGTTTTACATACTCTGCTGTTCTGTCGTAATTCATACTGCTGTCTCCTTTCTTTCAGGATATTTTTATGTTCCCTGTAAATAAAGACGTTCGGGAAAGACAAAAGGATAGATAAACTTCAGGTTAAAACAAAAAATTAAAACTGTGCACTTACAAGTATCGAAGCACGTTCCTGAATCAAATCTACGGTACCGTCGAGTGACTTTTCATCTGCCAGATATGCCATTATTTCCTCATCAATAATATTCCGTGATTTCTGTTCCGTTATAATCAATATCATATTTTTCCGTTACATTTTCCTGCTGATATTCTTCCGTGTAGAACTGACGTATAAATTCCCACACACCTTTTTCTGTTTTTCGGGAGAATATTTTGCACTTATTGAATAACTTCCTCCGCTGTCTATAAAAAACGCTCCCTGTCCGTCTGGAGACGGATAGCCTACCATTGGTTAAAATACATCATATCTGTTTCGCTGTTTTCCCTGAAAAGCATTGCCGACATAATACCGTTTAAATAACGTGGTGAAACTATTATCGGCGATTCATAGTCCCGTTCTCCTTTCTGACCTGTACATTCAAATCTGTTGCAAAATTCAAGGATTTTCCTGAATTCCTGACAGTCGAAATTAACTTCTGCGTTTTCATAGTCAACGAACGTTTCAAGCTTCCCCTGAGAATACCACGATATATACCTTACTCCGTTCAACGTTGAATCTTCGGCGTCTGTTCCCGTCATGAAATAAAATCATCAACTGTCCGGTTTTCCTTATCACCGACATATTTTGTTTCGCCCGCAATAGTCTTTACCATGTAATACACCGGCAGTGAACAAAGTTTACCGTCGGTTTCATTAAGACTGAGAATGTGCCGATTGAGAGTTGAGGTGTTTACTTCGTGGTCATTCTCCATAAAGGGATACAAGTCAGCGAACGCACCCATATTCTTTAAAGTTTCATACTCGGACTGATTTCCGAAAGTATATGACGGAATAATATCAATGCTGTCTGTGTTCATAATATCCTGAACCATGTGGAAATCAAGTGTAAGGTCATCGCCTTCGTCAAGAACGACCGCATCATATTCTTTGTTGTAAAATTCCAAATCAACGATTTTTGTGACAATCTGATAACCGTTATCAAGAACATTGAAAGTGTCTGTTTCGTCCTGTAATTCAGAATATGCAGTTGAATTTGTCGCCAGCGTGATAATTGTATCTTCCCTGTTTTCTTCTATCTGACGGGAACTTTTCTGCGAAGTATCCGACTTGTTTTCCGCCTGAATGTCGGTCTGTTTCACCTCACTGCACCCACAGAAAGCAAACGTCATTACACCTGCAAGCAGTACTTTTTTCCTGACTGAAAAATGTTTCATAGTTTTTCTCCTCCTCTGAAATATTCATAAACAAGTGACTTTCAAAGACAAAAAAGACGAAAACGGTAATAAGTTTATAGATATGCACAAATTCACTTTAATTATTTTGTATATATAATAAAATTCATGATATTCGGAAAAAGGATATACAAAAGACATATCTGCGTGTTATAATAAAATCACAAAATCAAAGGAGCTTCCTGATTATGAAAAAAATACTGCTGATAGAGGACGATTTGAAAATATGCGAAGTAATAGAAAAGTACTTTTCAAACAAAGGCACAGAAATATTTTCCGTTCATAACGGCTCTGAGGCACTTGAAATTGCAGGCAGTTGTCTCGGAAACTATGAGCTTGTTCTTCTTGACATAATGTTGCCATACGCCGACGGTTTCGCAATATGCCGTGAAATACGTAAAAAAAGCGATATTCCCGTTGTATTCATAACCGCCCGTGCAAGAGAGGAGGATATACTTTACGGCTACGGCACCGGCTGTGACGACTATATTATAAAACCGTTCCTTTTATCTGCACTCTACGCAAAATGTGACGCACTTGTAAGACGTTCAAAAAAAACCGACAGTATTCTTGAATGCGGAGACATAAAACTTGACACACGCCGTCTTGTGTGTTCCGTGAATAATAATGAAACCGAACTCCCTAAAAAAGAGTTTGAAATACTTAAGTATCTTATGGAACATCAGAACTGCGTTATTGATCGAAACACCATTCTTGACAGGGTATGGGGATATGACTGGTTCGGAAACGACCGTGTAGTTGACAATCATATAAAAAAATTACGAAAAGCTTTGGGCAGTGCGGGCGGACAGATAAAAACGCTGATTGGCAGGGGGTACAAGCTTACAGAGAGGTGATAATATGAAAAAAACTTCCGACAACAGATTAATGAATATTCTGAAAAAAGAATTTACTATCCCTTTTTTCAATATGAAAACCATGAAGAAAATTTTTAAGAAGAACAGAAAGAATCCAGAATATACAAGAGAAAAAGAAAAACTTTCATGGGATTATTAGTTAAAAACATACTTGTCGGCTTAATGCTTACAGTTGTCTTTGCTGGAGGAATTTTTCAGTTCGGCAGAATGTGGATATTTGAAAAAGCCGATTCATACACATCTTTTAACCTCAATAATGCACGTGACAGTATTGAAAGGAGTTTATATCACGAAAATATCAGACATAAATATGGTATTGAAGATATGAGGTTGGGAGCAGGTTTCAGTATCGTTCTTGATAAAAACGCACAATATCAGATATCTTCAAACTACACCGAAAACTGTCATGTATTTGTACGTCTTATTGATGAGAACCTGAATACAGTAAACTCAAGCCGTATGGCATTACAGACATATATTGAATTAAGTGCAGACGAATGTTTCCGCATGACCTGCGATACCGAAAATAAAGATATTCCCGAACTTCAGCAGTTTGAAAAGGATTATATGACGCTGAATAAAAAAGTAAATCGCAACACAGGTAAAAACTATGATATTATTATAAGAACAATGATGAAAAGTGCCTACATCAACACAGAGGAAAATTCGTTCATTCCGCACGAAGCAGATATTAACCTCATAAAATACTATCCTGAACATCAGGAACCGAGTGAAATACTGGAATCAAAATCCTATAAAATTGATGTACCCGAAAAAGACGGATACGAACTTATTGAATTTGATTTATCCGGTATAGACCAAATCGAAAAAGTGGCGAATAATACTTACCCGAGATATTTCGCATTGGGTTATTGCGGAACAGACAAGAAGTGGTTTGACAGTATAAACAAAGAATACTACCCTACCTCCGACCTTCTCGGAGGCTGGGCAAATGTCGGAAACACCACAAGAAGATACCATCAGAGTACAAGAGTATATGTTGACGGCAAACCACATAAACTTACAGTAGTTTTACAGGTAGATGTATGGAACTCCGTGACAAAACCGCTCTATTTCAGAATTGTTGCACTGTTCCTGCTCGCAATGATTGTTATCGCATTACTTGACGCATGGCGGAAAAATGTAAGAAATCAGGCGGAATATATGTTTGAGGACTATCAGAAAAATCTTACAGACAGTCTCGCCCACGACCTGAAAACCCCTCTTACCGCTATAGGCGGTTATGCGGAAAATATACTTTCAGGCGGTCTTTCGGAAGAAGAAACTAACAATTATCTTGACTCGATAATGGACAGTGTGGCATATACCGATTCAATAATTACCCGTACACTTGAACTAAGCAGAATGAACAGCATCAACGATATAAACAAGGAATCAACATATATACACACAATTGTTGAAAAGTCGGTTGAAAAATACTCGCTTATACTTGACGAACGCAATATAACTGTAAATACAGACGGTCAGGCGGAAATCAAAGCGAATATACGTCTGCTTGAAACAATAACGGAAAACCTTGTTTCAAACGCTGTGAAATATACTTCCGAAAACGGTAATATAAATATAAGAATCAGCAATGAGTGTCTTTCAATATCCAACACCGTAAACAAAAATGTTGACGTTGAAAAGCTGAAAAAACCTTTTGCAAAGGGTGACACCTCACGAAGCGGTCAGTCGGGAAGCGGTCTCGGACTTGCAATAGCAGAAAAAGCTTCAATATCGAACGGTTTCAGGCTCGTCCTTTCCTGTACGGATTCTGAATTTACTGCACGGCTGATATTCTGACAAATTCATATAAAACAAAACAGGCGTATCTGCTTAAACGGAGATGTGCCTGTTTTACGTTATTCTGAATGGAGCTTGTGACGGGACTCGAACCTGCG
>CAMWGS010000061.1 GCA_947173865.1 uncultured Ruminococcus sp. | reverse complement strand
GTTTCCGAGTTCTTCACCGCCTGTATCATAAATATAATTGCCTGCCGAATTGCTGAAATTTATAAGGGAAATACGATTGACAAAACTGCTGTTTTTCTTTTGAAAGTCATTGAGTTTTTTATGAACGGAATTATAGACGTCATTTTTGTTTCTTGTTGTAAGAAAGTCCTTTGCATCATCTGCATCAATTACAGCGTCAGCAAAGTCTATGACAGTTTCAGCCATGTTTTCCTGATATTTACGGCTCAGAAATGTCATGCAGAGTATTGAAAAAATAAAGCTGAGTATAACAAAAAGTGCTATGATTGCCATAACTACAGTACGTATATTTTTCTGAATTGATTTTGACATTTTCAATGCTCCAATCTGTTGTACGTTTTTATACAGTTTTATTTTACAACAAATTCTGAATTTTGTCAATAAAGACAACAGAATCATAATCTTTTCAATTGTAAATTTTTTGTGTGTACTTTTAAACAATATGTACAATTTTCATGTTCTTAAATAGTTGTATAATTTGATTGACATTTTATCTGCGTTATGGTAAAATTATGATGTACTATAAAAAATAAATATATCGGGTGATATTGTATGAAATGGGTATATATTTCAACTTTATACGGAGCAGCAATATTCATGCTGGTCTGTTTTTTCTACAGTATGGTAAAATCAAAAAAGAACGTTCTTGAAAAGCCTGTAAGAAAATTACTGCTTTTTGCTTCGTCTGCCGTTGCCATGAATGCAACCGCCGTTATTATGGTTTCTCAGAAATCGGCACTTATTGTTTACGGTCTTTATAACTGTTGTATTGATGCTATGGTCATATCGTTGCTTTTGTATGTCCGACGGTATACGAGTATTGAGCCGAAAAACAAAAAGGAAATGCTTGCAGTATGTATTTCGTCTTTGGCAGACTGTGTTTTCATGATGATAAATCCGTTTTTCAGGATTGTCTATAACTGTGAACTGGTTCAGGACAGATTTTCAAACGGATTTTATCAGGTTACAGACAGAAAATTCTTGTATCTTTATCATCTGATAGTAGTGTATACTGTTGTTGTGATTTCTCTTATAACATTGATAAAAAAAGCAGCGTCATCACCAACGGTCTATAAGATAAAATATGCAGGTCCGACGGTTGTTATCTGCGGTATACTTGTGGCTCATGTGGCGTTTCTGAACTTTAATTTTAAATTTGACTATTCACTTCTTTTCTATGCCTTGATTGCATTTGCAGTGTTCTATTTTTCACTTTTCTATATTCCGAGAGGACTTATGGAAAAACTCCTTTTCTTTACAATCGCCAATATGAAAGACGGTATAATATGTATTGATATTGACGGAAAGTGTGTTCATTCAAATAAAAATGCAAATATTTACTGTGATGCCTACAACAATCCGCAGGCAGTCGAACAGCAGGCAAAGATTATGTTTGACGAAAATGTTCCCAAAGGAAGTACGGAAGCATCATGGCAGTCTGTAAGGCGTGTGGACGGGCAGATGCACTATTATACGCTTGAATACAAGAGTATTTTTGATAACCACCGTCATTATCTCGGCTCTTTCTTCATTATACATGACCACACGGAAGAAACAAACAAATTTACTGCCGAAAAATACCGTGCAACGCATGATATGCTTACAGGTGTATATAATAAGGAATATTTCTGTGAAACCGCACAGAATATGATTCTTTCAAATCCTGATACTTCTTATTACATTATATGCAGTGATGTCAAGAACTTCAAGCTTGTAAACGATATTTTCGGAGTTGAGGCAGGGGACAACCTTCTTAAAAAAATCGCTGTTCTTATTGAAAATATAACTCCCGAAAACTGTGTATACGGCAGACTTTCTTCAGACCGTTTTGCAGCGTGTATCTCAAAGGAGCTTTTCAGTGAGGAATCCATACTTAAACATACAAGGAAAATAGATTCACTTCCCGAAAACAGTTCTTTTAAGGTTCATATACACGTCGGCGTATATGAGGTGACAGACCCGAATATCCGAGTCTCGGTAATGTGCGACCGTGCAAATCTCGCTATCAAGACTATCAAGGACAGCTATCAGAATATCGTTGCATATTATGACAGTCATCTCCGTGACGACTTTATAAGTGAACAGAAAGTTATAAGTGAATTTGAAAATGCTATAGAAACAGGACAGTTCAGAGCATACATACAGCCACAGATTACCGCAGACGGCAGAATAAACGGCGGTGAAGTTCTTGTCCGCTGGATTCACCCCGACGGAGTTATTCCACCCTGTAAGTTTATAGAAATATTTGAACAGACGGGTCTTATAAGCCGTCTCGACATCTATATGTGGGAACTTGCCTGTATTCAGCTTGACAAGTGGAACAGGGAGGGCAGAACTGATTATTATCTTTCTGTCAATATATCTCAGAAAGATTTCTATCTGCTTGACGTATATGAAGTTATAACTTCGCTTGTTGATAAATATCAGATTAATCCCGAAAGTCTGCACCTTGAAATTACTGAAACTGCTGTCATGAACAATCCTGCCGTTCAGCTTAAACTTATTCAGCGTCTCAGGGATTTCGGTTTCATTATTGAAATAGACGATTTCGGCAGCGGATATTCTTCACTTAATACCCTTAAAGACCTTACTGCAGACGTTCTTAAAATTGATATGGGTTTCCTCAAGGATACCGAAAACAAGGAAGAACGCAGTAAGACTATTCTGGGAATGATTGTCTCGCTTGCAAAGTCTCTTGATATGGAAGTAATCACGGAGGGTGTTGAAACAAAAGAACAGGTTAATTTCCTTACGGAATTCGGCTGTGATATTTTTCAGGGATATTTCTTTGCGAAGCCTATGCCTGTAGGTGAGTTTGAGGAAAAGTATCTCAGCACATATGTTGAAGTATAAATATTTAAGAAAAGAGGAATAATTTTGGCTAATCAGAAAATAAGAAACTTTTGTATTATTGCTCACATAGACCACGGAAAATCAACTCTTGCAGACCGTATCCTTGAAAAAACGGAAACCGTTGCTATTCGTGATATGGAGGACCAGCTTCTTGACAATATGGATATTGAACGTGAAAGAGGTATCACAATAAAAGCCCGTGCCGTACGTCTTAAGTATACGGCACAGGACGGTGAAGATTATATCTTCAATCTGATAGACACTCCGGGTCATGTTGACTTCAATTATGAGGTTTCACGTTCGCTTGTAGCCTGTGAGGGTGCGATACTTGTTGTTGACGCATCACAGGGAATTGAGGCACAGACTCTTGCAAATACCTATCTTGCAATTGAGCATGACCTTGAAGTAGTTCCCGTTGTAAATAAAATTGACCTGCCGTCAGCTGACCCTGAAAGAGTTTGCAGTGAGGTTGAAAACGTAATCGGCATACCTGCTATGGACGCACCGAAGATTTCCGCTAAAATGGGTACTAATATAGAAGAAGTACTTGAAAGAATAGTGAAAGATATTCCTGCACCGCAGGGTGACACTGAAAAACCTTTAAAGGCACTTATTTTTGACAGTTATTATGATTCATACAAAGGTGTAATTATCTATGTAAGAATAAAAGAAGGACGTGTTAAAGTAGGTGATAATATTCGTCTTATGGCAACGGGGGCTGTGTTCAACGTTGTTGAAGCAGGATTCATGGATGCTTCAAACCTTGTGAACAACGGTTCTCTTGAAGCGGGAGAAGTCGGCTACATTGCTGCATCTATCAAAAGTATCGGCGACACACAGGTTGGCGATACCGTTACAAATAACGACAATCCGTGTGATGAAGCTCTCCCTGGTTAC
Source organism: uncultured Ruminococcus sp. (assembly GCA_947173865.1). Lineage (GTDB taxonomy): Bacteria > Bacillota > Clostridia > Oscillospirales > Ruminococcaceae > Ruminococcus. The sequence goes on along the minus strand of CAMWGS010000061.1, from coordinate 5,377 downwards.
AGAAAAGTAAATCCTATGGTTTTCTCGGGTATTTATCCAGCCGACGGTGCAAAATACGGTGACCTGCGTGAAGCACTTGAAAAGTTACAGCTAAATGATGCTTCACTTTCTTTTGAGCCTGAAACGTCCGTTGCACTGGGATTCGGTTTCAGGTGCGGATTTCTCGGACTTCTGCACATGGAAATAATTCAGGAACGTCTTGAACGTGAGTACAATCTTGACCTTATCACAACCGCACCGTCCGTTATATATAAAGTTACACTGACAAGCGGTGAAGTACAGTATATAGACAATCCGACTAATTTTCCCGACCCTGCACTGATTCAGACCGCCGAAGAACCTATGGTAAAGGCTGATATTCTTGCACCGTCGGAATTTGTCGGAAATATTATGGAACTCTGTCAGGACAGGCGTGGAATTTTCAAGGATATGCAGTATCTTGACGATACCCGTGTTAATCTTCACTATGAACTTCCGCTTAATGAAATAGTATACGACTTCTTTGATGTTCTCAAATCAAGAACAAGGGGTTATGCTTCATTTGATTATGAAATGCTCGGATATGTGCCGTCCAAGCTTGTCAAGCTGGATATTCTCCTGAATGGCGATATAGTTGACGCACTTTCATTTATTATCCATACTGACAAGGCTTACGGCAGGGCAAGAAAAATTGCCGAAAAGCTCAAGGAAAATATTCCCAGACAGCTTTTTGAAGTTCCGATACAGGCGGCAATCGGCGGTAAAGTCATTGCCCGTGAAACTGTAAAGGCAATGCGTAAGGACGTTCTTGCAAAGTGTTACGGCGGTGACATAACACGTAAAAAGAAACTTCTTGAAAAGCAGAAGGAGGGTAAAAAACGTATGCGTCAGCTCGGAACGGTAGAAGTTCCGCAGGAAGCTTTCATGAGTGTTCTGAAGCTTGATTCATGAGGCAATGTAAAATGATTTATTATATTATTCAGACGTTTGTATGCATTATGCTTATAATGAATATTTTCGTTGTTGCTACCTCAAATATCCGCAATGCAGGCAGTTTTATACGGTTTTTCAGGCACTTTGCATACAGCATTCCCCCCTTGATGTACCTGTTTATGATTCTTTTAATATGTTTTATCGCCGAAATTTTTAATCTTGATTGTGTATTTGCTATGATTATGATACTTATGCTTGTGGCAGGTTGTTTTACAGCGTATGCAGAAAAATTTTTTACATGGAAAAAATTAAAGAAATCAGATAAGAAACGTGTACGTGCAGAGAAACGGAAACTTTGCGTAAAATCGGAATATGCGGAAAAACTTACACCTCTTACAGAAAAGAAAGGATAGAAAAATATGAGTATATATACTTGTCCACATTGTAAAGAAAAGACTTTCAATCCGTTCACAAAGGCTATAGCAGGTCAGATGAATTCAAAGGGCAGGGAGTGTAAAAACTGCGGAACTCGCTGTGTAAACGGCAAGGGTGCTACTGTTTTCAATGCGATATACAGTCTTATAGCTATTATCGGAGTAGTTTATACTTATCTTCACCCTGAAAATTTTGTTGTAGGTGATGTAAACTATGAAATATTTGTAGTTGCAGGGATTATCTTGTCAATGTTTCTTGTGCCAAGACTGGTCAACGCTTTCTGTTTTAAAATGGAGGAGTCAATAAGACTTAACTATTGATGAATACGCTCGGAATTTATATTCATGTACCTTTTTGTGTGAAAAAATGTTCATACTGTGATTTCTATTCCGTATCGTATGAAAAGGAAATTTCTGAAAAATATGTTGATGCTGTAATCCGTAATCTGCAGTATTATTCCGACAAAAAACGTATTACGGACACCGTTTATTTCGGAGGGGGAACGCCGTCGTTGTTGTCTCCTGAACAGGTAAAACTAATACTTGACGAAATAAAAAATAGTTTTAATCTGTCCTCAGACGCTGAAATAACTCTTGAAACAAATCCAAATACAGTTGACTTTAATAAGCTTTCAGAACTGCGTAAAACAGGTATAAACAGGCTTTCAATAGGTGTGCAGTCCATGATTGACAGGGAACTTTCCTTTTTAGGCAGAATCCATACGTCTGAACGTGCGGAAGCGGTGGTTTCTGAGGCGTATAAGGCAGGATTTGATAATATTTCCTGTGATGTAATGATTGCACTGCCCGAACAGTCTGCGGAAAGTCTGCGGTATACTCTTGACCGAGTAACAAGTATGCCAATAAAGCATATTTCGGCTTATATTCTCAAAACAGAGCAGGGGACACCTTTTGACTGTGATAAAATAAAAAAACGTCTGCCCGATGACGATACCGTAGCGGAAATTTATCTTGAAATGGTCAGGATTCTTGAAAGTAAGGGCTTTGAACAGTATGAGGTGTCAAATTTTGCAAAAAAAGGTTTTGAGAGCCGTCACAACTGTCGATACTGGAAATGTTCCGACTATATCGGAATAGGACCGTCCGCCCATTCCTGCAACAACGGAAAACGTTTTGCGGTCGGCAGAAATCTTTGTGATTTTATTGAAAGTGACGTTCAGAAAATTGAAATAACAGATGAAAATTCGTGTGGCTTTGAGGAATATTCCATGTTACGTCTCAGGCTGAAAGAGGGTCTTGACCTTGACAGTGTTCCGAAACACAGGGATATGATAACAAAAAAAATTCCCGCACTTATAAAGTCGGGATATATAAACTATGACGGTAAATCTGTTTCGCTGACACCAAAAGGTTTTCTGATGTCAAATTCTGTTATAGAATATTTAATATTTTAATTATTCAAGAAGTTCCTTACGCATTTGTGTGAGGAGCTTTTTTTCACGTCTTGATACCTGAACCTGTGTCATATTCAGAGCCTTTGCGGTTTTTGACTGCGTGAGGTTCCTGAAATACCGCAGTTCAAGTAGTATACGGTCATTTGTTTCAAGCTTTGCCATAATCTGACGGAGTGCGAGCAGGTCAACAATTGCTTCATCGGGAGCTTCGGACGGTATATCAATCTGACCTTCATCGTCGTCCGATGCGGTAAGCGACAGTAACGGCTGACTTACACAAAGAGCCTCAGAAACGTTTTCTTCCGATTCACCTGAAATTGCTGAAAGTTCGCTTATAGTCGGTTCTCTGCACTCACGGTGACGGAAATCTTCGCAGATTTTCTGCAAACGCATTGAAAGTTCCTTTAAACTTCGGCTTACTTTTATAGTACCACCGTCACGGAAAAGTCTTTTTATTTCTCCGAGAATTACAGGGACGGCGTATGTTGAGAATTTCACGCCCCTTTCCGTGTCAAAGGCTTTTACGGCTTTCAGAAGTCCGATACAGCCGGCTGAATAGAGTTCTTCATAGTCAATTCCCCGTCCTCTGAATTTATTCGCACACAGGTGAACAAGACCGAGATTTTCTTCGGCAACAGGTTTTTTTACATCAGTATCCATGAGTTGTAAGCCTCTTACGCATAGTTACTGTAGTTCCCTTGTTTACCTGACTTTTTACTGTTAGCCTGTCCATAAATGATTCCATGACAGAAAAACCGAGTCCCGAGCGTTCTTCTTCGGGAGCGGTTGTGAAAAGAGGCTCCATAGCTTTCTTTACGTCGGGTATTCCGCACCCCTTGTCCCTTATTTTTATGTATATTTCTCTTTTCGGGAGAAGTCGGACTGTAATTTCTATGTTTCCTTTTGTATGTCGGTATCCGTGAACAACCGCATTTGTGACAGCTTCCGAAACTGCCGTGCGTATGTCGGAAAGTTCCTCAACGGTCGGGTCTGCCTGTGTCAGAAAAGATGACACAACTGCTCTCGCTGTACTTTCGTTTACGGAAAGTGACGGCATTATAAACTTTATTTCATTTAGTATTTCCATGTTTTTCCTCCGATATTCAGGTGATTTTTACTATTCTTTCCATTCCCGCAAGCCTGAGAACACGTCTTATATACGGCTGAGGGTCACGCACTTCAAGATTTCCTCCGCATTCCCGCATAAGTCTGCTCCTGCCCATTATAAGACCTATCCCCGAGCTGTCCATAAATGTTATGTTACTGAAATCCATTGTAAGTTCGGACGGCTGAACGGTCATTATATATTTGTCAAGCTGTGAGCGGATTTCCTTTGCGTTGTGGTGGTCTATTTCACCGCTGAGAACAGCGACGGCGTGTCCGTTGGCGGATTTTATATCAATATTCATTTTCATTCCTCCTTTACAATATTATACTATACAGTGATGTCGGTTTCTGCCGAAAACGATAACGCTATGCAAATTTTTTCTATCATGAAAAATTGATGAAAAATCTTGAAAAAAGTCTTTTTCGGTGGTATAATTAGAGAAAGAATATTTATCGGAAAGGTGAGACAATGGCTAAACAATTCTGGAAAGGCAGTGCTTTGCTTGCTCCCGTACCTGCGGCACTTGTTACGTGCGGTACAATGGAAAAGCCGAATGTTTTAACAATCGGCTGGACAGGCATATGTTGCACAAAACCTCCCATGACCTATATTTCCGTGAGACCTGAGAGATTTTCTTATGATATTATCATGGATTCGGGGGAGTTCGTTATAAATCTTACGACTTCCGCAATGGTAAAACAAACGGATTTCTGTGGAGTAAAGAGCGGACGTGATGTAAATAAACTGGAAACGTGTGGTTTTCATACCGTGCCGTCGCAAAAACTGAGTGTTCCGCTTATTGAAGAATGTCCCGTATCATTGGAGTGTAAGGTTACAGAGACAAAGATTCTCGGAAGTCATACAATGTTTCTTGCTGAGATAGTTGGTGTTGACGTTGAGGAAAAATATATTGACAGCAAAGGAAAGCTTAATTTACAGCAATGCGGACTTACTGCCTATGCACACGGCGAATACTTTGCTCTCGGTCGCAAACTCGGCGATTTCGGCTATTCAGTCCGCAAAAAGAAAAAGCACAGGAAATAATTCATGTTGACATATCCTCTATGAACTTTCTTAGTTCTTCGTCGGATTCCATTACAATGCCGTCAGCCAGTTCTTCACGGTCATAGTCAGAAAGCAGTGATACATCATAGTCAATGACCTTATACGGCTTATCGCCTGTACCACGGAATACCCCTATTTTTCCGTTGTATTCACGGACTATACATTCAGGCTGAACTATTTCGGGAACATTTACGGCAAATTTTGTCTGTATCTTATTATGACGGACGGTCTGTGCAAGCGTACATATGGTTATAAATCCCGAAACTGTAACCGCTGCGAATATGATAAAAAATATTTTGCGGTTGATGATTTTTTTCATAAATATCACTCCATTGCTGAATTTACTGTGAATATTATTGACGGTTTTTGCTAAATTATACAAATTGATGTTTTTTTTCTGAAAACTCTTAACAACTGAGAAAAAATGTGGTATAATATAGAAT
>CAMWGS010000060.1 GCA_947173865.1 uncultured Ruminococcus sp. | reverse complement strand
GGTACAACCTGCTCAAGAATAAAGGCATTTCTCGGACCATGGCACAGGGCTCTGGAAAGTGCCGGATTAAGAGAGGTTACCGAAAACAGAAAAAAGCGAAAGGCGGTAAAAAAATGATTAACTTACGTAAAAAATTACTCAGTGCATTACTTTCTGTATCTCTGGTGGCAAGTTGTACAGTCCTGAATATGCCGTTCAGCGTATCTGCGGTAAGTGAAGAAATGACTGTAACAGTCTCAATGGAGGGGCTTACTCTTGGACAGGGAATGTATTTTGAACCTGAAACGTATACTCTTTCAGAAATCAATAAACTTGTTTCGACAGAGGGTTACGGTCCGTTTGATGAAAGCAATCTCAATGCGGGTATGGCAACTCTTGCGTTTTTCATTGACAATGGCATTGAATATAAAAATACAGGAAGCTGGGGTGACGGCAGTGCAGTTGTAGGCAGCAGCTTTTATCTTGAATCAGTAAAAAATATTGACAAAGGCTATCTTAATGTACCGAAAGTAATACTTGAAAAAAGCGGTATGTCACAGGATTATTTTAAGGACTGGGGAAATGACGATGAGTATCTGGGCGAGTTTGATTATAATCAGATGTCAGGCTGGATGATTACTGTCAATGACCTTCTGATTCCTGTTGGTGCAAGCAGCTGGACTCTTAATCAGGATTATGAAGGCTATAATGATTACGGCAGTGATTATGTAGTCCGCTGGCAGTTTACATTAAACGACTATGGTGCAGATTTAGGACTTCAGGGTTTTGCAGGAGCACCTTATTATGACCATGCAAACAAGGATTTACTTTATAAGAAATATGCAGAACTTTCAGCAGACGGTATTTTCAACAATAATACTGAACTGAAAAAACAGGCACTTTCTGTAATGGAAAACCTTACAGCTACACAAGAAGAAGTTGATACTGTATTTGCTTTTCTTGAGTCAGCATGAAAAATAAGTGTTAATGAAGTTCTTGATGATACTTTCAGCAAACTTTCCCAGAAAGTTTCAGAGCCTGTATTCGGCACGACCGGCGGTGAATGGACAGTCCTTGCTCTTGCAAGAAGTAATTATTTCAATAAGGACAGTGATTACTTCAAAGGATACTATGACCGTATCGTTGATACTGTAAATAAAACAGCATCAAGTGTAAATAAAAATGGTGCATTGCATTCAAGAAAGTACACAGAAAATTCCCGTCTTATTATGGCACTTTCATCAATCGGAAAAGATTCACACAGTGTGGGAGACTGGGACATAATTGCACCGCTTGAGGATTTTGATAACGTTGTATGGCAGGGCATAAATGGTCCAATATTTGCACTTATTGCACTGGATACACAGAATTATCAGACATCTGATTCTACCATAAGACAGCAGTATATTGAATATATTCTTAATAAAGAAATAGACGGCGGTGGCTGGGCTTTGAACGGAGGTTCTGCCGACCCTGATATAACTGCAATGACTTTACAGGCACTTGCAAACTATACTGATGATGAAAAAGTTGCAGCAGCTGTTGAAAGAGGTATAAACACACTTTCATCATTGCAGAAAGATAACGGCGGATATGCTTCGTGGGGTAGTATCAACTCTGAAAGTATAGCACAGGTTATAACAGCTTGTACGGCTCTTGGAATTGACCCTGCTACTGATGAAAGGTTTATAAAGAACGGTCACTCGGCGGTAGATGCTCTGCTTGAATTTTATGACAAGGATTCAACTGATTTTACATTTCGTCATACAATGGACGGAAAAGGAAATGCAATGGCTACGGACCAAGCGGCATATGCACTTGTTGCCTATCAGCGTTTTTTAGACGGAAAAAACTCTCTTTATGATATGACAGACGTTGAACTTGATACCGCTCCTGCAAAATTTAGCGGTGCAACATTGAGTCTTGGCGGAAATATCGGTGTAAACTTCCATATGGAGCTTGACGACTCAGTTGTCAATGATAAAAATGCTTATATGCATTTTACACTCCCGAGCGGTAATACAACAAAAGTTATGGTAAGCGATGCAATAATGAAAAATGAAAATAGCAGGACATATTATGTTTTCACCTGTGAAGTTGCTGCAAAAGAAATAAACGACGACATTACAGCCCAGATGATTTTTGGAGACGGTACGGCAAGCGAAGAATATTCCTATTCAGTAAAAGAATATTCCGATTCAATTTTGAACAGTGATTACAGCGATGAAACTAAAACTCTTGTAAAAAAGATACTTGATTACGGCAAGTATGCAAAAGCGTATTTCAGTGGCGGAAATCTCACAACGACTTCTGAAATAAGTTCTGTTACAGCTGATATGCTTTCGGATTATACAATGAAATCAATCGGAACGCTTTCAAATGGGATTACATATTACGGGTCAAGCCTGCTCCTTGAGTCCGAGACAACTGTACGTCATTATTTCAAGGTTGCAGAGGGTACAGATGTAAGTGCATACAATTTCAGCGGAGACAAGGGTAACTATTATTACATTGATATTACTGATATTTCAGCGGACAAGCTTGATATGGCTTGTGACACAAAAATAGGCGGATATACTGTTACATACAGCCCTATGAGTTACATATACGCTGTACTCAGCAGTGAAAAGGCAAGTGACAGTTTAAAAAATGTTGTGAGAGCGTTGTACCTGTATAATCAGGCTGTAAATGCATATCAGCAGAAATGAAGGAGATGATTCAGATGAAAGAAAGTTACACAACACCCGAGATGGAAATAATAGAATTTGACTGTGAGGACATTATCACAACAAGTTCTATCAGCTATGACAATAACGAAACAGAAATTTTCTAAATCCATGTGCAGACACTGTGTAAGAGGCAGTGTCTGCACTTTCGTAATAGTAGAAACTATGAAAAGACAAAAAATAATGTTTATTTTTTCTATTCTGTTATTACTTTTTATTTTAGTTAGTTTTAAAGAAAATTTTGAGAATAAAACAGAAAGTAATGCAGATATAGAATTTTCAGAAAATATATCTAAGAGCGGTTTGGAAATTTTTGATAAAACAAAACAGGAAGTTTCAGAAACGGAATGTAAATTTGAAAGTATTGCAGATACGGAGTTTTCAGAAAATATATCTGAGAGCAGTCTTAAAATTTCTGATGAAACAAAACAAGAAGTTTCAGAAACAGAATGTAAATCTGAAAGTATTGCAGGTATTGTTACTGATGAAACAACACAGAATTCAAATGATGTAATTATTAGAGAAGAAGTGTTTGAAGATACTTTGCAAAGCAATATTCCGATAATCAAGCATGATAATTACGAACAGGTTTCACCTGTAACAACTGCTCAATCAGGAGAATACGAAGAAATTACGACAACGCAGCCAATAATTGAATTACCGTTTGTACCTGTGAGGTGAATGATGAAAGATATATATAAAATTGGCGGAAAAGTTATTGAAATTGAATCTCTCTATGAAGAAATTCATAAGCTTTGCAAAGATTATAAATATTGTGGAGATATTGATTTTTTGGTAAAAACTTCGCAGTCGGATATTGAATTTGAATGTAAAAAATCAGCTCTGGAAGATGCAAAAGAGGGTATTCCAACAAGGAATTTTTCAGACAGCTATCTTGAAACTCTTGCAGTATACCGTAAAATTGCGGAGCAAATGCTGGAATATAATATTATTTTATTTCATGGTTCGGCAGTTGCAGTAGACGGAACAGGCTATTTATTTACTGCAAAAAGCGGTATGGGAAAGTCCACGCATACACAGCTTTGGCGTAAGTTTTTCGGAGAGCGTGCAGTTATGGTCAATGATGACAAGCCACTTATGAAAATCACAGAAAGCGGAGTTTTTATATATGGAACTCCGTGGGACGGCAAGCATCGTCTGAGCAGTAATATTTCCGTTCCGCTGAAAGCAATATGTATTCTCGAACGAGCAGAAAATAATCATATTGAAAAAGTAACAAAATCAGTAGCTTATCCGATGCTTTTACAGCAGACTCATCGCCCGATGAACGCAGAAAAAATGAAGAAAATATTTTCAATGCTTGACTGTATGTGTGAGAATTTAGCAATTTACAGGCTTGAATGCAATATGAATCCCGATGCTGTTACAACTGCTTATGAGGGAATGAATACGGAGGAATTAAAATGAAACTGAAAAATGAATTTATGACCCATATGGACGGAGAAAATCAGATGATGGTAGATGTTTCCTTAAATTTTAGTGGACTTGTCCGCAGTAATAAAACGGCAGCTGAAATTGTTGAACTGCTGAAATTTGATACAACGGAAGAAAATATCGTGTCCGAAATGCAGAAAAAATATGATGTTTCTGAATACGTTCTGAAAAAAGACGTCCGCAGAATTATAGAAATATTAAGAAGTATCGGAGCAATCGATGAGTGATTTTCGCTCCGAACTTGAAAAGCACGGCAAAATAATTTACACCAACGTCGGCGACAGTATGATGCCACTGATTAAACAGGGCAGGGACGTTCTTATAATTCAGAAAAACGACGGCAGATTGAAAAAATACGATATACCGCTTTATCAGCGTGACAGCGGTCAATATGTCCTGCACAGGATTCTGAAAGTCAGGGAAAATGACTATGTAATATGCGGTGACAACAGATGTCATAAGGAAACGGGAATCACAGACCGACATATTATCGGCTTGCTGACAGGAATTATCAGAAACGGCAGAGAAATTTCCGTTACCGATTTTCGTTACCGTGTATATGTTCATTTATGGTGTGATTTTTTTCCTATACGTGTTTTTTTAATAAAAGTACGGAACTTTCTGAAAAGGAGGCTGGAATGAAGAATAATATTATCTGCTGGATTTCTGAAGTCATCGGAAAGCATAAAATAAAAATCATTCTGCTTTCTTTAATTCAGGCTGCTTTGGGTGGAAGTGGTGTGTTTTATGCAGTGCTGTTGAGAAATATTATTGACAATGCTGACAAAAAAAATCAAAGCGGTTTCCTGTTATTTTTTATCGGAATCATTTCACTCACAGTTATGCAAATATTACTGCGTGCGGCAGTCAGGAGACTGGAAGAATTGTCACGCTCCGAAATTGAAAATATTCTGAAATCAAGATTATTTGAAGTTCTGCTAAAAAAAGAATATTCCGCTGTGACGGCTGTTCATTCGGGTGAATGGATTAACCGTCTGACATCGGATACAAAGGTAACGGCTGACGGAATCACTGAAATACTTCCCGGAATTATCGGAATGCTTGTAAAAATGGCTGGAGCGTTTATAATGCTACTTGTTATCGAGCCTGAATTTGCGTTTATTCTCATCCCCGGCGGTGCGTTATTGATTATTCTGACGTATGCTTTCCGAAAAATTCTGAAAAGACTGCACAAAGCAATTCAGGAAAAAGACGGAAAACTGCGTGTTTTCTTGCAGGAACGTCTGAGCAGTCTTGTTATTGTGCGGACTTTTTCGGCTGAACAGCAGACAAATGCCGAAGCACAGCAGAAAATGTCTGAACATAAAGAAGCGAGAATGAAAAGAAATCAATTCTCAAATATCTGTAATATGGGATTTTCGTCGGCGATGAACGGTATGTATTTGCTTGGACTTGGCTACTGCGGTATGGGAATTATGGCTGAAACAGTGAGCTATGGAACGCTTACCGCTGTTTTACAGCTAATATCACAGATACAGTCGCCTTTTGCCAATATAACAGGGTATCTTCCTAAATTTTACGCCATGACAGCCAGTGCGGAGCGTTTGCGTGAGGTAGAAAACTTTGCAGATGACTGCATAAGAAAAACGATTGAAAGTCATGAAATAAGATGCTTTTATGAAAATGATTTTTCAGCTGTAAAAGTGCAGAATGTCAGTTTTGCATATAAAATCGGCAACAGGGAAAGTGTGCTGAAAAATATCAGCTTTGACATAAAAAAAGGCGAAAATATAGCTTTTACTGGTCATTCAGGCTGCGGAAAATCAACGGTACTAAAACTCCTGATGTGCCTTTATCGCTGCAATAACGGCGATATTGTTTTGCAGAAATCAGATGGTACAAAGATACCGCTTTCAAGTGAGTGGCACAGGCTTTTTGCCTATATTCCGCAGGGAAATCAGTTGATGAGCGGAACGATTCGTGAGGTTATAGCTTTTGCGGATAAATCAGAAATTCACAATAATGAAAAAATAAAGCAGACGTTGAAAATATCCTGTGCCGATGATTTTGTAAGCGAGCTTGAAAACGGAATTGATACGATTTTAGGTGAGCGTGGATTCGGACTTTCCGAAGGACAGATGCAGAGAATCGCTATTGCAAGGGCGATTTTTGCTGATAGCCCCATATTGCTTCTTGATGAGGCGACCAGTGCTTTGGACGAGCAGACAGAAAAGAATCTGCTTGAAAATCTGCGTAGTATGACGGATAAAACAGTTATTATCGTAACGCACAGACCAAAAGCGTTGGAAATATGCGATAAGATAATAACAATGACCGAAAACGGTATAAAAATTGAGGTGAGAAAATGAAACAGACAGGATATGATATGCTGTATTTATCAGCGTGCGCAGTAAACGGAATCAAGCCTAATCCGGAATATATTGCCCATATCAATTTAAAAAAGTTATTTCAGATGTGTGAGTATCACAGCTTGACTGCAATTGTGTGTGCTGCATTGGAAAGTGCAAGTGTTTACGATAAAAAATTCATGGAAGTGAAAGCAAAGGCGATACGGAAAAATCTGCTGCTGGACGCTGAACGTGAAACAATCTGCGGTTTTTTAGAGCAGAATGGTATCTGGTATATGCCTCTTAAAGGCGTTATTCTTAAAGAATTTTATCCAAACATAGGTATGCGGCAGATGTCTGATAATGACATCTTATTTGATGCTTACTATCGCAGCGATGTAAGTAGTTTTATGAAGAAAAGAGGATATCATCTCAAAGGCGATAACGGCGCACACTGCGATGAATGGCTGAAAGAACCTGTCTATAATTTTGAGATGCATCTAAATCTGTTCGTGAAAAGCCGGGAAGTTTTCTATAATTACTATAAAAATGTGAAAGAACGGCTTATCAAGGTAGACTGCAAAAAGTATGCGTACAGATTTTCAGATGAAGATTTTTACATATATATGACAGCCCATGCCTATAAGCATTACAATATAGGCGGAACAGGTTTACGGTCGCTGCTTGATTATTATGTTTATCTCAAACAGAAGAAAAAGAAGCTTGACTGGAATTACATAATAAGAGAACTGAAAAAAATAGAAATATCTGAATTTGAGAAACAAATAAGGAATACGGCACAGAAGGCTTTTTTACCAAATTCTAAGTTGAGCGAAGCAGAACAGGAAATGATCAGCTTTATGTTGTTTTCCGGAACTTATGGCAATTCGTTAAATCTAATAAAGCGTAATGCAAAGCTGCTTGGTGTGGACAGTAAACAAAAATACCTGTTGAGAAGAATTTTTCCGAATATGGAGTTCTATAGAGCGTATTATCCTGTAGCTACACGCTATCCTGTGCTTATTCCATTTGTATGGGTGTATCGCTTGATAAGAGCGCTTTTTAAAAGGCATGATAAATACGTCAAGGAAATTCGTAATATCAAAAAACTGAGCGAAAAGGAGTTTTTACAATGAAATGAGTAAATGAACTGGAATATTCCGGCTTATAATCAAGTTTCTTCTGTACAGAGTTTTGTATTCAATTACATCGGTGCAAACGTAAACGAAATCAACGAGGGTGGTTATCTTTCCGGAAATTCTGCTCCAAAGATAATCCAGTATGTAGCAAGAATTTATGCCGAAGCAGTAGCAAGCAATCACTCTGTGGCAAAAGTAAAACAATCAAGTAATGGTGATTATTTGACTCAGAATACTGCTTCCAGAGAGATTATAGCTGATGTTTCGTTCATTTCCGATGACAATATAAATGGTACTTTTGGCTATAATCTGCTTGATTCCGAAGCTACAAGGTTACACAAAGAAACGCATAACCGTTCTATCTTTCAATATTTATAAAAGGCAATATCAACAAAGATGGCAAAGTCAATATTTCAGATGCAGTATCTTTACAGAAATGGCTGTTGGGTACAGGAAATCTAACCGATTGGAAAAACGCTGACTTCTGCAAGGATAACAGAATCGATGTCGTTGATATGGTTGAAATGAGAAAATTTATAATTCAAAATAAATAACTCTTCTCTGCACATAAAAGAGTGAAAAATATTCTAATTAGGGACAAATCAGAATCTCCGCAAGTTTCAGCTTGCGGAGACTTTTTATTATAATATCAAGATAGTTCTTAAATTTTCATATCACTCAAAAATTTTTGGATTAAATGATATTTTATTAGGTTCTAAAACATTTTCGTTCATAAGTGTACTTCCGGCATAAATGATATATTTCATTTTACTTTCGTATGCGATTTCCTCGGCAGCATTTGCTTTTGCTTTTACAACCACATCGTCAATTTTATTATCGCCTTTGACTTCAATGAGCTGTATTGTACCGTCCTGCATTTCGGCAAGAAAATCAGGGTAATAGTTACGCATACGCTGTGTTTCAGGGTCATAGTATGGTATTGACAAGTCCCCCTGATTAGCTGTAAACATTCCAGTAAAAAAGATATTTTTGACTTTATTCAATGCCTTTATATACTGCAAGAAACATTCCTTTTCAGGATTGGAGTCAAAACAATAGGTATCTGCATGAAAACTTCTGTCTTTGTAACGTGACATATTTGTATCATCATATCTTATCACAAGTTCAGGATTTGCGTTGAAAGTATAATATTCCTTATCTTTAGGCTGGCGGAGCAGAATAACCTGTTTATCCTCAGTAGTTTTTTCAACTTCTTCATTGTAAAGAGCATTGAAAACTTTCGGAATAATAATATTATAGAGAATATCATTATAGAGATTTACTTTCTCTAAAATCAGTTCTGTTCCATCGACGCACTCGTCAAGAATCTTTGAAATAACTGTGCATTTCTGATTGAGGTATTTAGCAATTTCCGCAACAAGCATTATTTTGCTGAATTTCTTGGTTTCTCTGAGATTATCGGCATTGGTAATCTTTACAGTTGCATTATCGGTCAATCCTCGCATTTCATGAATCCTTGCCTGATAGTTTGTATAATCCATTTCAGCAAGTCCGAAATTGACAGGTTCAGTATATTCCTTTTCAGTAAGAGTGTATTTATGCCTTATTGTTTTTATAGTGATATATTTAGGTGGTGGCAT
>CAMWGS010000059.1 GCA_947173865.1 uncultured Ruminococcus sp. | reverse complement strand
AATATCCTTTAAGGCGTTTGCGAGTATTCGTGTTTTGGCACGGGACTTTTTCTCCATTCCCTTTGAAACACCGCCGAAAAACTGATAACCGCTTTCGGTTTTTATAACAGCCTGGTCACCTCCTCTGCCAAGTGCCATATCAAGACACTGCTTGGCAATTTTTTCACTGTCGGCAAGTGATTCCGCACCCTGTCCGACACCTATCGAAAAAGTAAGCGGATATTTTCCCGCTATTTTTATGTTTCTTGCAAGGTCAAGTATTTTGAATTTTCCTGAAATAATTTCATCAAGATGACGTTTTTCAATTACCGCATAGAAAGTGTTTGAACCGCTTTTCTTGACAAACCCGTTTGTACTGCTCATAAAGTTTTCAATAAGCTTTTCCACTTCAACAGATGCCTGTGATTTTTCACTTTCCTTTGCATTCTGTAATATTTCGTCATAGTTGTCAACGGTTATAACAACGATATTAGGGTGTGTTTTATCAAATTTCCTTTTAAGTGAGATATATTCTGTTTCGTCGTGAAAGCACAGAACCTGAAAAGACATATTGTCCTTTTCGGATTTTTCGGAACTTACACGATATGTATTGCCGTTTACAGTACATAAACCGCCTCTGTCCGCAATAAGACTGTCATAATTGACATTTGTGAGATTTTCAATATTCATGCCGTAAAGATTACGGTCGGAACTTATTTTCTCGGAAAAAGCGATATTATACCATATAATCTTTTTTTCGCTGTCAATTACGGCAACTGGAGAGGGCAGTGAATTTATGTATTCAGCCGTCGAACTTTCAAGATGTTCGTTCATTCGGGTAATGTGCCGTATTGTATTTCTTGAGAAAAGAAACATTTCAGTGATAAGCATCAAAGCAGTTACGACAGCCGAAACAAAACAAATCATTCCCATAGCAGAGTCATAACTACCCAGAAACAGTGAAGATGCTGTTGTCTCTGCGATGAGCAGAACAAGCAGAATTAATGAAACTGCCGGAAATTTCTTTTTCAATTTTACAGCTCCTTTCGGAAATGAATCAGGTTTCCATAATAATTGGGAGAATCATGGGACTGCGTTTTGTTTTCTGATAGATGTAGTCTGAAAGTGCGTCACGCAGTTTGCCTTTAAGAGTGTTCCATTCTCTCAGTTCGGCATTTGAACAGTTGTTCAGAGTGCTTACAAGAACGTGTTTGGCGTTTACAATAAGCTCTTCCGATTCTCTTACGTATACAAATCCTCTTGAAATGATGTCAGGACCTGCCACAATTTCATTTGAACTTCTTTCGATACCTATGACTATTATAATAAGTCCGTCCTGTGCGAGATGTTTTCTGTCACGGAGAACAATAGAGCCTACATCTCCGACACCGAGACCGTCAACAAGAGTACGTCCCGCAGGAACTTGTGAAACAACGCCCATTTTTACACCGTCGGTTTCTATTACGTTTCCTATTTCGGCAATGAATATATTTTCCAGAGGTATACCCATCTGGACGGCAAGGTCACTGTGTTTTTTGAGATGCTTGTATTCGCCGTGTATGGGAATAAAGAATTTAGGCTTTGTAAGGGAAATCATAAGTTTTAGTTCTTCCTGACAGGCGTGACCCGAAACATGAACTTCGTACATCGCTTCATATACTACTTCCGCACCTGATTTCATAAGCTCGTTTACAACACGGGTTACATATTTTTCGTTGCCGGGAATGGGAGTAGCCGAAATAATTATGAAGTCCATCGGTGTTATGTTGACTTTTTTGTGGTCGTTCATTGCCATACGTGTCAGTGCCGACATTGGTTCTCCCTGACTTCCCGTAGTTATAAGCACGATTTTTTCGCTTTCATAACGGTTCATCATTTCTATGTCAATTATAATCCCGTCGGGAACATTCAGGTATCCAAGTTCTATTGCGGTATTGATTACATTTACCATGCTTCTTCCGAATACGGCAACTTTTCTTCCGTACTTTACAGCACTGTTTATAATCTGCTGAACTCTGTGTATATTTGATGAGAAAGTAGCGATTATAATACGTTTTCCTTCGCCTTTCTGGAAAAGCTAGTCAAACGATTCTCCTACGGTTCTTTCTGAGTGGGTATACCCCGGACGTTCGGCATTTGTGGATTCTGACATAAGTGCAAGAACCCCCTTGCTTCCGAGTTCACCGAAACGTGCAAGGTCTATGATTTTTCCGTCAATGGGAGTGTAATCAACTTTAAAGTCTCCCGTATGGACAATTACACCGGCAGGCGTATGAATTGCCATTCCTACAGAATCGGGGATAGAATGGTTGACTTTTATGAATTCAACAGCCATACAGCCCATTTTTACGGTTTTTCTCGGTTCTACTACGTTCAGACTCACTTTTCCCGAAAGTCCCTGTTCCTTGAGTTTGCCTTCAATAAGACCTATGGTAAGTCTTGTGGCATACACGGGAACATTGATTTTTTTAAGAAGATAAGCAAGACCGCCTATATGATCCTCGTGACCATGAGTAATAACAATTCCCCTGAGTCTGTCTTTATTTCGTTCAACGTATGTGAAATCAGGGATTACAATGTCAACACCTGGCATATCCGCATCAGGAAAAGAAAGACCGCAGTCAAGAATAAACATATCGTTTGAACATTCAAAAACAGTCATATTCTTGCCGATTTCGTTCAGACCGCCAAGCGGAATTATTCTGACTGCTGTTCTTTTTACTTCCTTTGGTTGTCTCAGACGTGGTTTGTGCTGTGTTTCGGCGGGAGCGTCTGAATGTTCATGTTGTACAGGGGTTCTTTTTTTGTAGTGTCGTTTCTGAGGTACATTGCCTTTTGCTGATGCTTGTCTTGGTCTTTTTGTTTTTTCTTTTTCGTTCACTATATAACCTCGCTTTCTGAAAATGGGGGAATGTCTGGAATCTTCCGAAAGAATGATAAGTCACATACCTGAAATTATTAAATAGTTTTAAAAGGCAGTCTGAAAAACGGTCTTGAATTTTCAATTAAGGTAAATTGCTTACAGAAACAAGAGATTCGGAAAATTCATATATTTAACGGCATGGTGTCTGCCGATAAAGTCTTTAAGTAGACGCTCCCGACAGATTCGGACGTTTGTCGGAAGCATAATGATATACTTATAATTATACAAAATGTTGTGCCTTATGTCAATAGCAAAACATCAATCTTAGATATAATTAATAATTTTTTATTTACAGGTGTCAAATATTTCTGTGTGAGGCGATACGCCTGATTTTTTCACTCCAGTGTGAACAGATTTCGGCAGCGGTTTCGGAGGAATAAGCCTGAGCAAGCAGGGTTATGCGGTTTTTTCCGCTTCGTGATATAATTATCCTGCCGTCGTTTTCAAGAATGGTTTTTCCGCAGGGAATATTTTCAACGCTGTCAATCGTTATTTCACGTTTTGCGGCGGCAAGCTGGGGGAGTGCCTTTATTGATTTTATGAAATTCTGTTTGTTTTCTGCAAGGTGGGTACACATATACAGCGGGTCAAGTAAAAATCGCTGTTTTATGGCTTCTTCGGGAATTTTTTTCTCTGCTGAAAATCGTCTGATTTTCAACGGACTTTCAGAACTGAGGAAATCGGCGGCATAGTGGAAGTTTTCAGGCAGATATACGGCTTGTCCCTGCTGTGAAAGTTTAAGAGCATAGGCAAGAAGAAGCTTTTCGTATGAGATAAATCCGACCTGTGATGAATAGGCATTTACACGCTGACCGTCATCAGAAATCTGAAATACAAGAGAATCGTCGTCGCCTGTGAAAAATTCAAGCCAGAGTGAACGCACGGAACGGTTTCCACAGCTTATTGCGGCAGGTATTGAAGAACCTGCACCACTGAAAGAGTCGGCAATATTGTCAATGTATATACTTCTGAAAGAAGTCGAGGAAGTTATTCTTCCGCACTTTTCGACTGTCTCCGCAGGTTCTGCGTTCATAATTTCGGTGAGGAGTTCCGACGAAACGGGAAAACCGCTTTCATTGAAAACTGATATTTTAAGACAGTTTTCACCGCTGATAAATATACCGCAGTCTGCGGAAAGTAAGGGCATACCGAATTTAAACGACGGCAGGTCGGTATTCTCACAGACATAGACATCATGTCCGCACTCCGAAAGTCCGCAGCATACCGCATAAAGAATGTGCATATGTCTGAAGCCGTCACAACCCACACTGAATCTTCTGAAAAAACGTGAAACGGTTCTGCCGAATTCCGACGCTTCCACCGAACTTATATTCACATTTGGAAGTGATTCACAGAAACCGTCTCTGAAACTGAAATATTTGTTTTCGCCTGAATAACTCATAATTCTTTACTCCTTAATTTTTTCCCTGAAAAACAGGTCACTATTATTTATTGACTCTGAATATCCGTTTTATTCCTTTCTTACCTTATTCATAAGAAGAATAAGTCCGACAAGATTTGGGAAAGCCATAAGACCGTTGAAAATATCCGATAATGTCCATACTGTCTGCATTGTAAATACAGCACCAAGCGATGCAGTAAGTGCAAAAATAACACACGGAACTTTTCCGCACTTTTTTCCGACAAGCCAGCGGAACGCCGTTTCTCCGCAGTAGTACCAGCCTATAATTGTACAGAAAGCGAATACAGCCGTTTCAAAAGCCAAGAACGGCGGTGCATAGTTTCCGATAACGGCAGAAAATGCAGTCTGTACGGAAAAATCGGCAGTCGCACATATTACCGTTAAGGCTGTAAGTGTACAGCATATCACAGTATCGAAAAATACCTCAAACATACTCCACATACCCTGTAATTCGGGGGAATCACTTTCGGCGGCACTGTGCAGAATCGGAGAACTTCCGAGACCTGCTTCGTTTGAAAATATACCACGTCTCATACCTGTCGAAACTGCTCTCGAAACGGCATAGCCCGAAATACCACCTGTAGCCTGTTTTATTCCGAAAGCCGGACTGAATATCTCACCGAAAGCGTACAGAATGTTTTTGCTGAAAACAAAAAGAACTGTTATACAACCTGCAATATAGAGCATAGAAACAGCAGGGAGCAACATCTGTGCGGTTTTTCCGATACGGTTTGCACCTCCGCTTACAACAAGAAAAATCATTATAAAAATAATTCCTGCAATTATAAAGCCGTTTATATCAACACAGCTTTTCAGACTTTCCGTAAATGTGTTTACCTGTACCATTCCGCCCATTCCGACAGACGCAAGTAAACAGAATACAGCAAACGCAACTGCAAGTTTACGGCTTCCGAGACCGATACTCAGATAAGCCATAGGACCTTTTGTGTCTTTTGTACTGTATGTAACGGAAAGACTGTTTTCCGCATATACAAGTGCCATTCCGAAAAAAGCAGATACCCACATCCAGAATACCGCTCCTGCTCCTCCTGTCGCCACTGCTGTTGCTACTCCTGCTATATTGCCCGTACCCATAGCCGTACCGAGTGACATACAGACCGTCCTGAACTGTGAAATACCATTGTTCTTTTTGTCGGAATTTCTGTTCTTTATCAGAAACGGTATCATTCTGAACTGGACAAACCTGAGTTTTATCGTATATATAAGACCCGTGAACAGCAGAAGAAAAATAAGACCTGCTCCCCACACAAAAGAGTTTATTTTTTCAAGAAAATCCGTCATAATAATTTCCTCCCCGATAAATTTCCGCAGATTTTTTGATTTATAATTACAAAAAAATGGTATACAGTAAAGAATATTTGTGGTATAATAGAATTATGACCACGGGGGAGGCGAAAATGAAAAATTATTTACCTGATAAAAATTGTCTTGTGACACTGAGAATAATCATTACTTTTATATCCTTGATTCTGCTGATAGCGGTACGATATTTTATTACCGCCAAAATTCTTGTCATATTAATCAGTACTATTATAGGTGCGGCGGCATTCTTCATTATGTTTGCATATCTGCCGTTGTTTATCAAGTCAGTCCGCTATACAGTTACCGAAAATGAAATTATAAAGAGCAGTGGTGTTATTATGAGGTTTCATCAGTCGGTACATTATTCATCAATACAGTACACAAACATCATTACTACACCTTTTTCACAGTATACGGGACTTAATTTTATAATCTGCTTTGTTTACGGCGGACAGATTCGGCTTTTATTTCTCAATCACAAGGATGCAAGGGAAATCCTTAAACTTATGGAACATGAGGAGGTGTAGCAGGTGTATCATGAACACCCTCTGAGAATTTTAAGGTATTCGGCAAAAAATATATGGCTTCTTATCTTTCCGCTTATTCGTGGAATAAGGACAATCCGTCTTGATGCTGACAGACTTTATGCATGGTTCAAAGGTTCGTGGTTTGATATTGCGGTAATAGGAATTATTATCATGTTCGGATATATAAGGTGGCACTTTTCGGGAATTGAACTCAATGACTCCGAAATTGTCCGCTGGGAAGGTATTACCGCAAGAACAAGAACTGTAATTCCGTATAAAAGTGTAAGTTCGGTGACGGTGGAAAAACCGTTTTATCTTATACCTTTAAGAGCGTTGAAAGTAAGCTGTGACACAAGTGCGGGTATGTATCGCTCGGCAGATATGCAGATTATGGTTACAGGGAAGTTTTGTAATGAATTTCTTAAAAAAGTACCTGATGTCAACGAAAAAAACAAGATTGACGATATTCCCGAAACAAATCCGCTTTCTGTCCTGCTTTTTTCGGTATTTTTTTCGAGTGGTTTTTCGGGGGCTGTCTATATAGCGACTTTTTTTCTTAAGGGCGGAGACATTGCCCACGATATAATAAATGTCTCGCTTGACCGTCTGACCGAAACGACCACAAAACTTACCGACAAACTTCTCATGCATATACCGTCTGCCGCTTTACTGGTCGGAGTTTTCTTTCTTGGTGCATGGCTGGTGTCTTTTCTTGTGAACGTTTTTCGGTACATGGGTTTTACAGTGGACGGTGACGAATACTGTCTTAAAGTTTCATGCGGACTTTTCAACCGCCGTGAATACCGTATAACCGCCGCACATATCAATTATACAGACCTGCGTCAGAATCTTATTATGAAGTTTCTCGGAGCAGTTGCCGTAAACATCAGTTGTGCGGGATATGGCTCGGCAAAAAATCATCTGCCCGTACTGCTTCCCGTAAAAAAAGAAAAGAGTATAGGAAATACTCTTGAAAAAATAGGTGTATTTAGCGGTGTAAAAAATGACTTCCGTCCGAAATCAAACGGCTGGTGGCAGTATATATGGCAACCTGTTATAATTTCGGCACTTATTTTTCCTGCACATATTATTGTAAAAAAATTAGTTCCCGAAATTTCTGAACTTACTTTCTTCTTTGCCATAATGTTTGAAATTCCTCTTTTATGGTTTATCACGGCAAAACTTACTGCTTTTTTTACAAGCGGAATTTCAATTTATGACGATAAAATTATGGTGAGATGTTCAAAGTGGGCAGGTTTTCACACAGTTGTTGCAGAACGGATCAAGCTTGTAAAAATAGAATTACAGCAGTCGGTTTTTCAGAAAATAAGCAATAAATGCAGTATATGTCTTTGGTTTGGCGGTGAGGAACGTTCACATTTCAAAGTCAAAGCTATGCGTGTGAGCGATGTTAGGAAAATTTCCGCAATGCTCAACTACAAAACAGCCGAAAGACTTTAATAAATAATTTAATACTTGACAAATTTTCAGAAAAATGTTATTATATTATTATGAGCAGGCTATGCAGCAGCGGAAACGTTTTAGTTTATGAGGAAAGTCCGGGCATCACAGAGCAAGGTAACTGCTAACGGCAGCCGAGGGCGACCTTAGGGCAAGTGCAACAGAGAGATACTGCCCTGCAATTCTGCGGGGTGATGGTGGAAAGGCGAGGTAAGAGCTCACCAGAGTGCAGGAGACTGCACTGCTATGTAAACCCTACCCGATGCAACGTCTATTGGTGCTTTATATCTTAACGCCTGCTCGGCGGATATGAAGTAATGACGGCTTGAACCTGTCGGCGACGGCAGGTCTAGATAAATTGCTGCACACGACAGAACCCGGCTTATCGGTCTGGTCATATATGAAAAACTCCGTATATTATACGGAGTTTTTTTGTTTATAACAGGAATATTATCAAAGCAGACACAGCAAGAACCGTTGTCACAGAAAGAATAATTATTTTTTTTGACCTGTGCTTTTTTACACGATATTCAAGACCGAGGCGTGAGACGTATTTTTCAGCCTCTGCCCGTGAAACTTCCGTCGGCAGTTCACGCACGTTCGGTCTGAGATAGAAAACCGCCTTTTCAAAGTAAATGCTGTCTGTGTTGTTAACTTCGATGATTTTTTTGTTTACGCCCTTAATCATAATAATCCTCCCGAAATAGTTTTCAGGAATATTATGGGAATATTTCCTGTTTTTATTCAGACTTTGCAGGTAAATTTCTTATATAGTGGAAAAGGTACTGCTGTGCGATTCCTGCGTTTTCCTTTGCGAACGTCGGAAAACCGTTCGGATAGTATTCCTCAAGAACTCGTTTTATCCATACATCAATAGGAAACGCTTCTGTGCGGTGCATACCGAAAAGAAGAACACATTCCGAAACTTTCGGACCAACACCCGAAATCTGTCTCAGTGCGGAGCGTGCATCATCAATAGGCATTTCCGCAATTTCCGAAAGATTTACAGTACCGTCGGCAGTTTTGTTTGAAGCGTCGCATATATATTTTGCACGGAAACCGCTTCTTAAATATGAAAGGCTGTCGGTATTTTCCTGAGAGAGCTGTTCAGGAGACGGAAAAAGTCCTCCATAATGTTCGCAAAGACGGTCTATAATAGCCTTGATGCGTGGAATATTGTTGTTCTGTGATATGATGAAAGAAACCAGACATTCCCAGCTGTTCTGACGGAGCAGACGGATTCCGCCTGCAAATTCACAAGCTTTTGAAAGAGTTTCGTCCTCTGAAAACTGCTTTTTTAGTTCGGTGTAATCCGTACCGAAATCAAAGTAGTCATACCATATATTCAGAAAATCCTTTTCCGTAGTGTCGTGGAAGATAAATTCACCGTTTTTTGTTTGAGAGACTTTGAGAAAAGTATTTAAAAACTTTCCTTCATATGTGCAGGGATACTCCGAAACAGCTTTTTTCCAGCGGAAAGCTTGACCGCAGTCAAGTGTTTCGTCAAGGTCTAAATCCTTTTCGGAAATGATAATGTCATTTGACTTTACATGATAATCCATAATAATTCTCCTTTATGAAATTTTAGTGAAATGTCTTTGAAAGACTTGATTTTTCTATTAAAT
>CAMWGS010000058.1 GCA_947173865.1 uncultured Ruminococcus sp. | reverse complement strand
TTGTTACATCATTCCCCTTTCAGTCGGAAAACAAAAAACTTTCCGCAAAGCCAATCGCTGAAATTCAGGAGGAAAGAAGAGCAAACGAAGCCAGAATTGCCGAGTATGAAAGACAAATGTCGGAACTCGGTGACAATATGTTAAATGAAAAGGCTTTCCAAGAAGCTCTTTCCGAACAGATTTCACTGATTCAGGAAAATATATCACTTCTTAATCAGGAACTCGACAAACTCAGCAGTGACATAACAAGTGCGGACGAAAATATCAGATTTCTGAATTACAGCATCACAGAAAGACAACGACAGATTGACGAAAGCATAGAACTTTTCAAAAAGCGTCTCTGCACTATGTATATGACGGGAAGTAATGACAATCTTATCTCCGTACTGCTTGGCTCATCAAGTTTTTATGACATGATGACAAGAGTAAAAGTCGTAAACAATATGGCAGAATATGACGAAAAACTTATAAATAATATTCTTGATGATATTGACAGTCTCGAAAAAGACAGAAATGACCTTGAGGCAGAAAAACAAAGTCTTGAATCCAAACTTTCCGAACAGGAAATAAAAAAGACCGAAAAAACTTCCGAAATCCAATCCCTTAACGAAAAAATGAGTCAGTCACAGGCGGTTATTGAACAGATAAACGCACAGCAGGCAAAAATTCAGCGTTCAAAGGAAGATGCCGAATCACTGCTCAGTGAACTCGACAAACAGGAGCTTGAAATTCAGGAGGAAATTCGTCGCAAGGCTGAAGAGGCTCAGAAACGATACGAAGAAGAACAACGCAGAAAACAAGAAGAACTTCGTCGTCAGCAGGAAGAAATTCAGCGACAGGAGGAAGAAAACAGGCGGAAACAGCAGGAACAGGAAAATATCTATAATCAATGGTTAGAGCAGAAAGTTCCTCAGCCTGAATCCATTCCCCCACCGTCTGAACAGGATTTCATATGGCCTACTCCCAACTTCTACTATATAACAAGTCTTTATGGCGAAAGATGGGGAACTGAACACAGGGGAATAGATATAGGCGATGCCGGTATTCAGGGTGGTGCGGTATGTGCTGCAAGAGACGGTATTGTTATATCGGTAAATAATTCATGTGACCACGATTACGGAAAAGAGGACGACTGCGGTTGTGGCGGTGGTTTCGGAAATTACGTTATCATCTCCCACGACGGCACTTATTCAACCATATATGCACATATGTCATATGCATCTGTTTCGGCAGGTGACTACGTTGAACAGGGGCAGGTTATAGGAGCAGTCGGCTCTACAGGCTGGTCAACAGGTCCACATCTTCACTTTGAAGTACGTGTAGACGGATATGCTGAAAATCCGCTTGATTACGTCAGTCCGTAAAATCAGTTTTTTATGAAAGGAGGCAGCAGTTTCGACTGCCGCTTAAAATGAAAAAGTTAATCATAGTTAAAAAAATTCTTACCTTTATGACCTGTTCTGCTTTTGCAGCAGGAATTGTCACAGGCTATCCGACATCAGAAGATAACCAAAATGACGTTTCAGCCAAAACAATCGCTGAAATTCAGGAGGAAAGAAGAGCAAACGAAGCCAGAATTGCCGAATACGAATCACAGATAAATTCACTTGAGGGTAACAAGAACAATGAAAAAGCATATCAGGAAACCCTCTCGGAACAGATTTATCTGATTCAGCAAAATATCTATCTGCTTAATAACGAACTTGATAAACTCAATGAAGATATAGCAAAAACAGAGTCAAATATAAATCATCTTGATTCAGACATAGGTATTCAGCAGGAACTTATAAACAGTAACATCGAACTCTTTAAACAGCGTTTATGTACAATGTACGTTTCAGGAAATGAAAACCTTGCTTCCGTTGTTCTCGGCTCGGCAAGTTTTTATGACATAATGTCAAGAGTTGAAATGGTAAACAGAATTGCTTCCTATGACGAGGAACTTATAAACAAACTCCTTGACGAGATTGACGCACTTGAAAAGTCAAAGAAAGACCTTGAAACAGAAAAACTTTCTCTTGAAGCAAAGCTCAGTGAACAGGAAAAAAAGGTCAGTGAAAAGGCTGACGAAATTCTCCAGCTTAACACCAAAATGGAACAGACACAGGAAGTAATAGACAGAATTCAGCTCGAACAACAGCGTCTTGACCAGTCAAAAGAAGAAACACAGCAGTATCTTGATTCACTTGATGCAGAAGAAGCAATCATTCAGGAAGAAATCAGAAAGCACGCAGAAGAAGCACAGAGACGTTATGAAGAAGAACAGCGACGCATTGCAGCCGAACAGGAAGCCGCACGTTTAGAGGCTGAAAGACAGGAAGCCGAAAGAAAAGCGGCTGCCGAAGAAGCTTCAAGACAGGCTGCATCAATAGAAGCTGCTTCAAGAGAAGAAGCCTCCAGACAGGAAGCATCAAGGGAAGAAGCATCGAGAGAAGCCGAAAGACAAGAAGCTTCAAGAGAAGTCGAAAGACAGCAGGAAGCTTCACGAGAGGCTGAAAGACAGGAAGCTTCAAGAGAAGCTGAGAGACAAGAGGCTTCAAGAGAAGCTGAGAGACAGGAAGCTTCAAGAGAGACCGAAAGACAAGAAGCTTCAAGAGAAGCTGAAAGACAAGAGGCTTCAAGAGAGGCTGAAAGACAGGAAGCTTCAAGGCAGGCAGAAATTGCAGCACAGCAGACAACAACTACTATCGTTACAACTACCGTAACTACTACTGTTGCCGTTCCTGTAACAACAGCCACAACTGCGACAACTACTATCTTTAATACTGATGCACCCGATACCGTTCAGACAACTTCTTCAACAACTTCAACTACAGTTTCAACAACCAATACTACAACTACTCAGACAAGTGCAACTACAACAGCTACAACTACTACCACAACTACTACTGTTGCCAAACCTTCCTCGTCAGGCTTTATATGGCCTACACCAAAATTTTATTACATATCAAGTCCGTTTGCTCAGCGTTGGGGAACTCAGCACAAGGGCATTGACATAGGCGACGCAGGTATAATGGGTGCTTCTGTATGTGCTTCAAAAGCAGGTACAGTTACATATGTAAGCAATTCATGCACTCACAACTACGCTAAAACTTCAAGCTGTGGCTGTGGCGGTGGTTACGGAAACTATGTAATAATACAGCATGACGGTACTTACTCCACTCTCTACGGACATATGACATCTGTTTCTGTTTCAGTCGGTGACTATGTTCAGCAGGGTGACGTTATAGGTACAGTCGGTTCAACAGGCTGGTCTACAGGTGCTCACCTTCACTTTGAAGTACGTGTAAACGGAGTTCAGCAGAATCCGCTTGACTATGTAAATCCATAAAAAACAAATGGGCAGTATAAAAACTGCCCGTTTCTTTATACAGAAAGCGATGATAGAAAATGAACAAAAAAATCAGTCTTAGTTTAACGGTAAGTCTGATTGTAATTACTTCGGCAATAACTTTTATCCTGACATACTTTTTCTCACTGCAAAGTTTCAGTAAAAAAACCGAAAAATACAATTCACTTCAAGCCGTTGATTCATATGTAAGGGAAAATTTTTACGGCGATATTGATGAAAAAAATATCAGTGACGGTATCCTGAAAGGCTATATTTCGGGACTGAATGACAGGTATTCAAGATACCTCACCGCAGACGAATTTGTTGACGAACAAAGTGAAAATGCAGGTGAAATGACGGGACTTGGTTTTACCCTTGAAGAAAACGAAAACGGATATATCCGAATTGCAGAAATTATGCCTGATTCTCCCGTCAGCGAAACTGATATTAAACCTGACGATTTTATAGTTGCGGTTAACGGGGCAGACGTTCTTGAAATGGGATTCGACAAGGCAATAGAATCAATGTCGGGAACTGACGTTGACAAAATAACTGTTACTGTTCGTCGTGACGAAGATGACAGGAATTACACACTTACACGCCGTCATATTGAAGTAGTTACGGTAACAGGTGAAATGCTTGACAATTATGTAGGATATATAAAAATAAGCGGTTTCAAACAGAATACTTCACAGCAGTTCATTGACCTCTTTGAACAGTTCAAAAGCGACGGTGCAAAGGGATTTATATTTGATGTCCGTGAAAACGGCGGAGGACTGCTGACTTCACTGGAAAAATGTCTTGACCCGCTTCTTCCCGAAGGAGTTATAGCAACAGCGGAATACAGTGACGGACACACCGAAACTATAGTAAATTCCGATGAAACTGAAACAAATCTGCCTATAGTTGTTCTTGTAAACGGTCATACGGCAAGTGCAGCCGAACTTTTTGCAGCATCTCTCAAAGATTTCGGCAAAGCTGAGCTGGTAGGTAGTCAGACTTACGGAAAAGGCGTTATGCAGACAACTACAGAACTTTCAAACGGTGGTGCTGTTGTGCTTACGATTGCCGAATATAAAACTTCCGTTTCCGAATGTTATGACGGTGTGGGACTTACCCCTGATTATAAAGTTGAAAACGAAAATGATGACACAGACGAACAGTACAACAAGGCTGTTGAAATTATAAACGATAAAATAAATTAAGGGTGCAGAATATGCACCCTTTTATTTTTTCACAGTGGCTTTACAGACACTCGCACAGAAAATATTCCCTGCTCCGCTTTCTTTCAGTACAATGGCAATTTCAGAAAATGTACTTCCTGTAGTACATACGTCATCAATCAGTAAAATATTCTTATCTTTTACCGTTTCGGAATCATAGACTTCAAAAGCATTTTTCAGATTTGACATTCTTCCGTAACTGTCCAGCGTTTTCTGTTCTTCGGTTTCACGTATTTTTCTTACCGCACAACAAACAGGAATGTCAAGCTTTGCACTTATTGTTTTCGCTATAAGTTCAGTCTGATTATATCCACGTTTATGCATTGACTTCACTGAAAGCGGAACAGGTATAATAATATCTGTTTTCTGTGATATACCGTTATTCTGAATGGTTTTCGCAAGATACGAGCCGAACGCATGGGCAGAATTTCCGCATATTCCGTCCTTGAGAAGAAAAACAGCAGGTTTTATATTTTCGTTGTATTCAAAGCAGGCACAGAATTTATCAACTCCGTTTATTTCAGAACTGCCGTTATATATTTTCAGCCTGTCCGTACATTCAGGACAAAAACGGTCGTCTGCATTTATAATCTCCTTACACACTGGACAACGATTAGGAAAAAACAAATGCAGAATTTTCCGTTTCAAGAAATAGTACATATCAGAAATACATATAAAGCTGACACTTTATCATTCCGTTATAGAGTTTACGACGTTTATTGGCATTTTTACCGAAAAACTTTTCAAATTCTTCATGGGGTGAAATTATATAATCGGACTGTCCGCTTCCCTTTCCGAAAACTCTGCCCATTTGTTCGTAAATATTTTCTGCTTCACGGATTTCAAGAAGTCTCTCACCATATGGCGGATTACATATTACAATTGAGTTATCAGGCTGACGGAATTTTGAAATATCAGCCTGTTCAATTTTCAGACGTGATTTTATTCCTGCTTTGTGGGCATTATCAAGGGTAAGAGCAACCGCAGAATCGTCAATATCGAAACCTATTCCCTGAAACTGTGCCGAACGGTCAACATTGTCAATAGCACGGCTTCTTTCCTCCTGCCATACCTTAGCGTCTATACTGTTCCATTTTTCCGCTGAAAAACGTCTGTTTATACCAGGAGCAATTTTCAGTGCTTTCAGTCCTGCTTCAATAAGAAGCGTACCGCTTCCGCAGAAAGGGTCACAGACTATCGAATCAGGTCGTACACGGGCAAGGTCAATAATACCTGCCGCAAGTGTTTCCTTTATAGGAGCAGCGTTTGAATTTCTTCTGTACCCTCTCTTATGAAGTCCGACACCGCTTGTATCAAGATAAATTGTAACAATATCTTTTAAAATGCTGAACTTAATCTGTACCGACGCTCCAGTTTCCTCAAACCAGCTTATTCCGTACTTTGATTTAAGACGTTCAACGGCAGCTTTTTTAATGATTGACTGACAGTCGGGAACACTGTGAAGTGTGGAATTGAGTGAATATCCCTTAACGGGAAAAGCGTCCTGCGGATTAATATAGCGTTCAAGTTCGATACTTTTCACACCCTGAAAAAGTTCCTCAAAAGTAGTTGCCCTGAACTCCATAAGCTCAATAAGAACACGTTCGGCAGTAGAAAGACAGATATTTGCACGTGCAAGTATATTTTCGTCACCTGTAAAACTTATTTTACCGTCACTTACTTTAAGGTCAGTACCGCCGATTTTAGTTATTTCGTATTTCAGAACGCTTTCCAGTCCGAAATGACACGGACAGCAAAGTCTTATTGAATTATTCATATTTTTCTCCTTACAAATATACCGGTTAATCTGAGTTAACCGGTATAATTTTTTATAAATCAGTAATTTTACACATCAGTTTACCAAGTAACATCGCCTGTATCCCATGTTCCTCCGCTACTGGAATAATCTCCACCACCGGAATAATCTCCACCACTAGAGTAATCTCCTCCGCCGGAATAATCTCCACCGCTGGAGTAATCTCCTCCGCCGGAGTAATCTCCTCCTGAAGACCATGTGCTGTCATTACCCCATGTGTTGCCGTTGTCCCATGTATTACCGCTGTTCCATGAATTATCGGACCATGTATTATTGCTATTATAACTGTTATTGCTGTTACTGTAGTTATTGTTGCTTGTACTGTTATTTGATGAACTGCTATTGCTTGATGATGAGCTTGTATAACCGTTTGAAAGCGAGCCTGAATGTGAACCCGTGCAGACAGGTTTATTTGTTGACTTCCAGTAACCGGTAATGCCCTTTGGACAATACTGTCCTGCAATCATTCCGCTGTATGAACACATAGGAGCTTCAACAACCGATTCAACAGGGTCAAAGTCCGCACCTGTATCTTCAAACATTGTATTTGCATACTCACCTATAATATTCTGCCATACCTGTGCAGATTGGAAATCGGAAGGGAGTGAAAGTGACGGGTTGTTATATTTGTAACCTACTGTAATACCGGCTACAAAGTCTCTTGTAAGTCCTACAAACGCCTCATCGTAATAGTTATCAGTTGTACCTGTCTTACCAACAACAACCTTATTGCTGAGTCTTGCGGCTTTACCAGTACCGTTTTCAACTACGTTCTTAAGAAGTCTGTTCATAACCCAAGCTGTTTCGTCACTTACTGCCTGATGTGGATTTCCGTTATTTTCATAAATAACTTCCTGATTGCTGTCTTCAATTCTTGTAACGATGTGTGCTTCATTGTAAACACCCTTGTTTCCGTAAGGAAGATAAGCGTTTACAAGGTTTTCAAGAGTGATACCGTAAGTCAAAGCACCGAGAGCAAGAGGAGCAATAGCCTTGTCTCCTGTCTCGTCAAGTTCAAGACCGAGATTTTCAGTACAGAATTCATATACAGCTTCGGGAGTAAGAGTCTGACAAAGCTGTGCAGGAACAGTATTGAATGACTTCTGTAAGAAATAGTAAACACTGTGAGTATCGTAAGAAAGAGTATTACCATAGTTTGTAGGCCATGGCTTGCCGTTTGAGTCTTTCATTATAGGCTCGTCACGGAACTTTGAACCCCAGTGAATAATATCATTTTCAAGAGCAAGTGCATATGTTGAAATAGGCTTCATTGTAGAACCTACCTGACGACGTTCCTGAACGGCATAGCTTGTTGAAAGAGATGTTGTCTTTTCACCCCAGTCACCTGCAAGTGCCTTTACAGAACCGTCATAGTTGAGTGCAACGAAGGCAACGTGCGGTAAATATTCTTCACTTTCACCGTCGCCGTCAATGTCAGCCCATCTTCTTACGCCGTCAACATTGACGAGATTATTGAGGTCAAGGAACTTTTCTTCAACATACTTCTGCATATTGTCATCAACGGTTGAATAAATCTTGTAACCGCCCTTATTTATACGCTTTATAGCTTCTGCCTGGTCAATGTTGTATTCCTCCATAAGGAAGTCGGCAACTTCATAGTACATTGCGTCAACAACCCATGAATAAGCCGTCTGTTCCTGTTCAAGTTCCTCTGCCCTGTCCTCAGGGTGCAGACGGAGGTATTCCTCAGAATCGGTATAAACAAGTTTTGTGTTGAGATACTTCTGATATTCGTCGAATGTAATCGCACCGTTCTTGTAAAGCTGATACAAAACATACTGCTGACGTTCCTTGTTGTTTGCTTTACCGTCAACTATAAGATTGTCGTCATAGTCATAAGTTTCAACAAAAGGACCGTAATACTGCGGTGATTTCGGTATAGCAGCAAGCACAGCCGCTTCGGGAACGGTCAGCTCCTCGACGTTCTTTCCGAAATAACGGATAGACGCAAGCTGTATGCCGTTTATAGGACCGCCGCAACCGATATAATTGAGATATTCTTCAAGAATCTCGTCTTTCGTGTAAGTCTTTTCAAGCTGCATGGCACTAAAAATCTCACGTATTTTACGCTGAGGTGACTGTTCGTCATCACCCGTAAGATTCTTGATAAGCTGCTGGGTAATTGTAGAACCACCCTGATTTGTGTCATAGAAATGCAGGAACATATTCAGAAATGCTGAAAGGGTACGTTTATAGTCAACGCCCTCGTGAACATAGAAACGCTCGTCCTCTGTGTAAACGAAAGCATTTCTGACATGCTGAGGAACTCTGTCAATAGATACGGGGATACGCTGAACGTCGGTTTTTACACGGTTAAGTATAACAATTTCCTCGTCTCCGTCC
Organism: uncultured Ruminococcus sp.; assembly: GCA_947173865.1. Classification (GTDB taxonomy): domain Bacteria; phylum Bacillota; class Clostridia; order Oscillospirales; family Ruminococcaceae; genus Ruminococcus. The sequence continues at coordinate 840 of CAMWGS010000058.1, read as the reverse complement.
TCATCTTCCTGAATACCGTAAAAATAGGTATCGCTTCCTGATTCAAGCTCCTGAAGGGTAATGCTGGTTGAGTCTTCCATAAAGTCAAGTACATATACAGTCAGTGCAGTTGCAACAATCGTACCCGTAATAATCATTACAAGAAACAGCGAAAGCAGAGTTGTTGCAATTACAGCCACCAGTTTCTTTAATATCCTGACAGGCAGACTCTGTTTTTTCTTACGGCGGTTATTTTTCTGTCCGCCCTGCTGAGCAGTATTATTTTTATTTTTCATTTTTTCAGATTCACCGTACAGTGACGGTAACAGCTCCTTTCCAGTATTTATATATTCCCAATTAAGCAAGGTTTTCACCTGACTTAACAACAGGCTATATTATTCAGACACCAGCCAGTATTTACGATTAACTCCGAAAGCACCTGATTTATTAGCTATAAATCCGAGTAATTCGCAGTAATCTTTATATTGACACTCCAGTTCGTCGTTGAGTTCAGGCTTGAAACCCAGAACATTTGAAATTGCAAGATTTGTTTCTTTTCCGTCCTTAAACTCATTGCTGTCATGCCTGCTCATTGTATTATTCACATATCCTATAAACCTGCTTGGATAAAAATGGAGTCCGTCTTCAATCGGTACAACAATAAAACAAGTTCCTCTTTTTATATGTTCCTTTCCCCAAGAAAGTTCATCTTCTTTTCTGCTTACAAGATAACTATCAAAGGCTTTCATATTCTTTTTGATTTCAGCCAAAGAATTAACTGTTCTTATATAAATCACAACCTTTTTTAATAAGAAATTTATTATTGTACACGTTTAATTAAAATTAAGCTATATTCTATAT
>CAMWGS010000057.1 GCA_947173865.1 uncultured Ruminococcus sp. | reverse complement strand
TCATACAGACGTCAAAAGCTCCCGTAACGTTTGAGACATTGAAAACTCCGGGCATATTTGTTTTTAAAAGGTAGGATTTCCCGTCATTGCAGAACCAGAAGCTTGAACCCGTGGACTTTATCTTTATACCGTCGGCATAAAAAGACGCTTTCTGTTTTACGCTGAACGTAAACTTTTCACATTCCGTTTCATTATAAAGACGTTTCCCGTAATCGTCGTCAATATTCAGAATTGCAGTATTACACATACCGAAAAGCATTTTTTTAGCCTGATAATAATCTTCCATATTTTTATGATAGTCAAGATGGTCCTGAGTAAGATTTGTAAACAGGGCTATGTCAAAATGTGATGAACCTGTTCTGTTCTGAACCAGTCCGAAAGAGGAAACTTCCATGACAACATATTCACAGCCTGCTTTTACCATTCTGTCAAGCAGAGCCATGAAATCGAAAGCAAAGGGAGTTGTATTGTCAGTGTGAATAATTTCGTCACCTATTTCGTTCTGTATAGTACCGACAAGACCCGTTTTGTGACCGTTCTGCATAAGTACGTGTTTTATGATATTAGTGGTTGTGGTTTTGCCGTTAGTACCTGTAACACCTATCATTTTAAGCTTTTTTTCGGGATGTCCGAACCATGCTGAGCATACCTCACCGTAAAGACGGCGTGAATTTTCAGTGATAATCTGACGTTCACCAAATCCGAGGTCATGCTCACACACAACCATGACAGCTCCCTTTTCCAGCATTTCGGCAGCAGCTGTGTGACCGTCAAAACGTCCGCCCTTTACACAGAAAAACAGACTGCCTTTCTGAACTTTACGTGTATCGTCGGTTACTGACGTAATTTCCGCATCAGCAAGCTTTCCTGAATAATTTTCAATCAATTCATTAAGTTTCATTAAAAAACCGCCTCCGTACTAATCCTGATTTTCATTTACAATAAATTCAAGTTCAATTGTCGTACCTATCGGGACTCTTGTTCCCGCAGGAATGGACTGACTTGTAACAACAGCATTACTTCTCTTTACAGACGCACCCTTTGCTACATAATTAAGCTGACTATATGCTATTGATTCATTGGCAACTTCGGGTGAAACGTACTGTAAATCAGGAACTACCGTATATTCAACAGTATTGCCCTTTTCGGTATACAAATATACACAGCCTCCCTTTGCAACGGAAGAACCTGTCTTAGGTGACTGGGCAACTACTTCAATTCCGTTTCCTATTATTTCGTATGTAATGCCGAGACCTTCGAGAGTAGTCTTTGCATCATTGATAGAACCTTCAAGAAGCGGTATTTTCACATCAAGTTCTTCAACTTCCTCGTCTGTATACTCGGGATAAAATCCAAGATACGGAAGAACGTCCTCAAAAATGTGTCTTGCGGTCGGAACTGCAACAACGCTTCCGTAATAGCCGATATCTGCGTTAGGCATATCAGCAAGAACCAAAAGAATTATTTCCGGGTCTTCAACGGGAGCAAAGCAAACATATGATGCACCGTATTCATCGGCGTCAAGACTGAGACGTTCGGAAGTACCTGACTTACCACCAATTGAATAACCCTTTATACTTACATTACCGCCATTACTTCCCGTTACAACGTTTCCGAGAGCTGTTCTGACTTTTTCGGAAGTATCTTCTGAAACAACCTGTCTGCGAACTGTTCTTTCATTTTTTAGAACTATATTTCCGTCCTCGTCAACTATCTTGTCAACCACATACGGCTGTAAGAGGTAACCACCGTTTATAGCTGCACAGTATGAAGTAATCATTTCCATTGGAGTGAGGGTGTCACCCTGTCCGAAAGCACTTACAGCAAGGTCAATCTGAGACATATTTTCAGCTTCAAAACCGATTCCTATTCCTTCGGCAGGCAGGTCGATTCCTGTTTGTTCTTTAAGTCCGAAAGCGTCATAATAATAACAGAATTTATCAACACCAAGACGACCACCTATTTCCATGAAAGCGGGGTTGCAGGAGTGTGTAAGGGCAAGCTGGAAAGACTGTGCCCCATGACCGTTCCAGTCGTGACAGTGAATAGGTGCAGCACCCGGAAGTGTCACAGAACCATTACAGTAAAAAGAATCATTTTCAAGGTCTATCAAATTTTCCTCAATAGCAGCCGCACTTGTGATTACCTTGAAAACCGAACCGGGTTCGTAAATTTCGGTAATGCACTTGTTTTTCCATTGTGCCTCACGTTCGTCTGAGGTTGCTTTCGTTGCTACATCACCTGTAAGCTGAGCTATTTTTTCCGCTGCGACAGAGTCGGCAATTTCATACGGTTCATTTAGGTCAAAACTCGGATAAGTCGCCATACCGTAAACCGCACCTGTCTTTGCGTTCATGAGAATTGCACACGCACGGTTTTTTACTTCAAATTCAGTAACCATTTCTTCAAGGTGCTTTTCAAGAGTATACTGAATTTCAGAATCAATGGTCAGATAAACGTCATCACCGTTTTTTGCGGCATACGTCTTTGAATATCTGTACGGAAGTTCATTTCCGTTTGAATCCTTTGCAGAAATCGTCCTGCCGTCCACTCCTGCAAGATAATCGTCATAGTAGGCTTCAATACCGTACATACCGTCACCGCCTGCGGACGTAAACCCGATAACAGAGGCGGCAAGTTCGTTATGCGGATAATATCTTTTTGTATCCTCCTCAACATTGAGGGAGATAAATTCATATTTATCAAAAAAAGCAAGTACTTCGTCTGCAACAGGCTTTTCAACCTGGTCCTGCAATATGCTGTACTGATTGTTTGCCTCCATTGCAGACACAACTTTTTCGGTTGTTATTCCGAGTTTTTCAGAAAGAAAATTTATTGAATCCTCTTTGAAAGCGTCCGACGATTCAGGCAGAGGATTCAGTTCGTTTCCGTCATCGTCAAACTTCGGCTTGTAATCACCCGCAAGCTTTTCCTTGTTGCGTTTGTCTATTGATTCCTGAAGTGATTTAAGTTCCTTCTGGAATTGTCGGGGGTCAAGAAAGACCTTGTAAACAGACGCACTCTTTGCAAGCGGAGCACCGTTTGAATCGTATATTGAGCCTCTGTGGGCTGAAATAAGTATTGAACCAAAATGCTGGTCATTTGCCATTGCCTGATACTTATCGTTTTCAACAACTGAAATTTTAAAGAAATTCAATGCAACCAAAAGGAACAGCAAAAAAAACACGCCTGTCATAACGACACGTATTCTGAATTTCATTGTTTTTAAAGGAATATGTTTTGTTACTGCCACAGCTAACTTCCTTTCTGCCTTGATACTGGCGTAAAATAGAATAAGGCAGGGTAACTCTCTGCTGCCCCGCCTTCTGAACATCTTCTTTTTTGTCTGATGTCCGTTTCTTTTGATACGACGAAGGATTTTTCGCTATTCAAGCGTGGAAACGCCGTTCCGGAGTTCTATGGACAAAGCTCCGAAAAGGCTTATTCCGATATTCCGACACTCGCTGTATCTCCGTGTTCTACATATTATATAGGCAGTCCTGTTATTATATTTATATGGTACTACCCTCTGAAATATTCCACACAGTCGTCAAAAAAGCCTTTTACTTTAGCTATTATGCCCTTTTCCTGTTCAGGAATATTTACCACGTCATCAGTCTGTATTTTTATGTACTTGATTTGTGAAGAATCCATTTTCTTCATGCCAAGTACATTTTCTGCATAATCTTCGACGTTTTTAGCAGACATTTTGCTTTCAAGCTCAGACTGCAACCTTACGTTTTCGGCTTCGGCAAGTTTAAGCTGTCGGTTAAGGTCTGTAACCTTGTTATATACCGTATTTCTTCTGTCCAGCGTATAAATTACCGAACCGAGCAGCACAGCCGCAACAAGAGAAACAAAAACAATGGTGAGTACAGAACCGCTTTTCACTTCATTATGTTTCACCTGAATATTTTTTCTTGCTTCGGGAACTTTTTCAGATTCAGGCTTTATTTCCTCCTGAAAATCGTCGTTTTCCGCTTCCTCATAATAATAAGCAGCATTACTTTCAGCCATCTATTCCGCACCCCTTTCAATAATTCTGAGTTTGGCACTTCTGCTTCTTTTGTTTTCTTCGAGTTCGTTTTCGTCAGCCTCTATGGGCTTTCTGTTGATAAGCACGCCCTGCGGTTTGTGACCGCATACGCACTGTGGAAAATCGGGAGGACATATGCACCCTTTGCACCAGCCCGCAAACCTCTGTTTTACAAGCCTGTCCTCAAGTGAATGAAAAGTAATGACAGCCAGTCGTCCGCCTGCTTTCAGACTGTAGAAAGCCTCGTCAAGACCTTTTGAAAGATGTTCAAATTCGCCGTTTACCGCAATTCTTATAGCCTGAAAAGTTTTTTTGCACGGATTTTTGTCACGTCTTGCCTTCTGAGGAACACTCTGTCTGATAATATCGGCAAGCTGTAAAGTGGTTTTCAAAGGGGAAACCTCTCTTGCCTTCACTATATTTTCGGCAATTCTGCGTGAAAACTTTTCTTCACCGTACTCAAAAATAATTTTTGCAAGTTCCTGCTGTGAATATGTATTGACAATATCCGCCGCACTGATTCCTTCCTTTTCCATTCTCATATCAAGCGGAGCGTCTGCATGGTATGAAAAACCTCTGCTTTCCTCGTCGAGCTGATACGACGACACACCTAAATCAAGAAGAATCCCGTCAACCTTGTCAATTCCGAGACTGTCAAGAACCTCTCTCATATTGGAATAATTGTTTTTGACAACCTGTGCCATACTGTAAGACGAAAGCCTTTCAGTTGCAACAGCTACAGCGTCGGGGTCACGGTCAATTGAAATAAGTCTGCCGTTTTCACCGAGATGTGAAGCTATCACAGACGAATGACCCGCACCTCCCGCAGTACCGTCAACATAGATACCGTCCGGACGAATAGCAAGTCCGTCAATACATTCATTAAGCATGACGGGAACATGACTGAATACCATAAAATAATCCTCCTAACTTTCAGAGTCAAAGCAAGATGACGGAAACGGTATAAAGTCTGCTTCTGTACGCTCTTGATTAAAACGGGCGGAAAAATACCTTTTTCAACCTTATATTAATTATACAGCTTAAACGGGCAATTATCAAGATGTAATACCGCACAATTGTCAACCGCCTGTCAGAAATATTTTTAGATATATTGCTGAAAATCAGCTTTTTACAGTACAAAAGCAGAACATACGTTTTTGAGATTTATTAATTTATTTTTCTTATATACGTCTTTTTAATCTGTTTCGACTCACAAGACAAAAAAGCGAATAAGTCCCTGAACACAAAGAATAAAATATTGCTGTTGTGTTCAAAGACTTATAATATTTTAATAGGTATATGTAAGATTGAATTTTGATGATTTCAGGTCAAGAAGCAATTTAAGTTCATAACCTCTTATCGACAACTGGTCATCAATATTAACGTCCGTCACATATCCCGTCTGCTGTGAATAAGTCGGCTGAATCCACTTTCCAGGGTCATCGGAAAGCTTGATATTATATTCACCCTCTATAAGTCTTTTTACTTCAGATGCAGGATAATATGTAACTGTACCATAATGAGGGTCATAAGTCTCATCATAGTCACTCGAAACACTTATGAGATAAGGAATGTCGGCATAGAAAACTTCACCGCAGTTTGCCGAACAGCCACCCGTTGAAGCAGAAAACATTGTAAGTGCGTAACTGCCGTCATAATAGAGGGCTTCTCCGAGAACTTCCGTACAGGCATCAATAACATTCTGTGGAGGGTCAGGCTTGCCGAGAAGGTCGGCGGAATCATCGTTGTGATATTTAAGGTAGGTATAAACGGCGACTGCCTGAGCCTTTATTGCTTCGTAGTGCATAGAACCGCCGATTTCCCTGTTTACAATCTGTGCGACTACTGAAACGGTATCACCTGCGAGCTGACCTTCTATAGTAAGCTCCTCATAATCAGTAAGACCCGTATTCATAAGGTAAGTGTTGGGGTAATAGTGGGCAAGAATATCCTGATAAGACCAGCCTGCATACGTTGCATAGAAATTTGCTCCGTTCTGGCTCATGCCGACACCGTGACCCCAGCCGTAAGTTACAAACGTAAATTCTCCAGACATTTCAGAAGATACGTCCTGTTCATGAGGAACAGGAATTTCCCCGACGTGTCCTATAGCGGTAAGGTCTGCATCTTCAGCACGCTTTACCGATGTAACAGGGTTTCCAGTACGCAGAGAAATAACGATTTCTTTCTTTACCTGTTCTGCCTGCTGTTGTGTAAGATTGGTATTTGAAAAGTCCTCATAATACGTATATTCGGGAACTGACATTTCATAATTCACAATCGAAAGACTTGAATCATAGTCATCAATAACCGCCTTTCCCTTTTTGATTTCCACACGCTGTGCGGGAGAAGTTGTAGTCTGATTCTCCGTACTACCTGTAGTATTTTCTGTATCAATATTTTCAGGTTCTCCGTAAATATACGGTTCCTGATTTTCAGGCATTTCGCCGACCGCACTGACACAGTGTCCGCCGAATGACACAGCTATAAGCAAGCCCGATAAAAGAGCTGGAATACGTTTCAGTGAATTTTTAATTTCCATAAATTTCTCCTAATTATTTATTATGTAGGAATATCCTGAATTTCATTTTCATGATTTTCTTCAAACTGATTTTCTTCAGTCTGAACTTCTGCGGTAGAAGGTTCTTCGGGTTTGATTTTCTGAATAGTTGAAAAATCCCCTTCAACCTCTCCGTCCCTGAGCCTTCTCGCAACTATAATAAATCTTGAATTATCTGCGTCGGAATAACAGGTTGACAATGTAAGAAGCTTGTCGCCGTACTTAACGTCAACACCCGTATCAAGCATTTGTTTTTCACGGATTTTTCCAACATACCAGTCAAAATCTTCTTTTTTCTCGAATTCTTCCCTATTCCAGTAATCAAACTCAACACCTGCGTCACCGCTTGTTATTATGTAACCAAAAATAACATAATTATAGTCCTTATAGTTTGAACTCAATTCAATGAATTGACTTGAATTATAGAATCCGTCTATCTGATAGTAATGGTCAAGTGAGCCGAACATTGAATCATTAAGCATATTATGACCATATATAACAATATTATCCGATTGTGTATTTTCGTCGTTTCCGAAAACATCACGGTAATCCATATACAGTGTACCCTCAAACAAATAGTTTTTATCAAAATCATGATGGAGATAAAACTCGTTTGGTGGACAGTATTCCGTACCATAGCCTGTATCAGGCTGAATTTCTCCGGGGTCTTTCATTACAGGATAATTAACCATAGTATTTTTTATTTTAAGCCACCCTACAAAGTCCTTGTTTTGTTTCCGTAAAAGCTTGGAAAAATCGGTCATGCCCTTATTATTCGGGATATAATCATATACAGGCAGAGTGGTTGTAACTGTCGGTTCGGTAACAACCATTGCTGTTGTTGTCGATAATGATGTTATTTTTGTTGTTGATTCTGTTTCCGTCACAGTTGCTTCTTCACTCATTGTTACCACGGGAACAGTATTTCCCTCTTTTTCACTCATCATAAGCATTGCAACAGATATACTTGCCACTGCCACAAAAGCGGAAAGTACCGAAATAACTTTTATAGGATTCACTATTTATTCCTCCTCGTCAGGACCGTATGGAATAAACTCTGCATCAGGGTTATATTTTTCATTTGGTTTCTGCTGATAATATATAGACGGCCATTTTACATTAGCATTCTGAGTATTTTTGTCTGTACCTATTCTGACATCTTCGCCGTCCCTGAGCAGTCTGCCCATTACTATAAGCCTTCCCCTGTCACCAAGAACGGTATTGCAGGTAGAAAGAGTAAGGAGCTTGTCGCCGTACTTCACATCAACATCATTAAGTCCGAGACTTCTCTTTTTAGCCTCATTTACAAAGTTATAAAAATCTTCCTCATTGTCGAAATCGAACTTATTCCAGCAGTCATAAGCCGTTTCGGATTCGTCAAGAGCGTCGAGAATGAAGTATGAAAAAATCTTGTAAGTATAGCACTCATAATTTGAGTTCAGGTATATAACGGGATTATCGGTATAGTAGTTATAATTTCTCTGATAGTATTTAAGACTTCCGAACATTGTATCATTAGCCATATTATGACCATAAATAACAAGATTATCCGAATTAGGCACACTCAATCTGCTGTCAACTACCCTGTCAAAATTATTTCTGTAGTCAAGGAAAAGCTCTCCTGCTCTTGAATTGTCACCATCAATATTCTGGTCAAGATACTTGCTGTTGTCCCCTGACTGCATGACAGGATTTGCGACGGGAGTATTAGGAATGGTAATATATCCTATAACATCAGAATTTCTGTCAAGAAGTTTCTTTGCACCGTCGAGGAGGGTATATATGCGTTCTTCGTCGGGGTCATAACTTGTTGCATTGTCGTTTGTACGTTCAGGCAAAGGATATGTCTCATAAATTTCGGCAATGTCGTCATGCAGATTCTTGCTTTTCCAGAGGTCAATATAATAGTCCCCTACCATATAACCACATACAACTATCGCACATATTGAACCGAGAAACACAACTTTTCTGACTTTTTCAAGTGCCGAATCCCTTTTCTGCGGAAAAAGTCCAAGAAACTTATCTTTGAAAGAACCTTTTTTCTTCTTGTTCGGATTCGGAACATTTCTTTCAGGTCTGATATTTCTTTGCACCTGCTCTGCTGTATTTCTTACAGCTCTTTCAGGCGATTTTGGTGTTTCGGAAGTCTGGGTTCTGTCAACCCTTACAATTTTCTTTACAGGCTTTCTTACCCGTGCCGCTGCTGTAGTGGCTACGGCTTCCTGTACCGCACGCACATCTGCCTGTGAAGCCCTTAAAGGAACATTATAAACAAGTGTTTTTTCAGAGGGTTTATGAGTAACTTCCTCTTTAATTTCCTGTACGGCAGGAATTTCAGGCTCTGAAATTTCAGAAACACTTTCAATCAGAGAATTTTCCGAAATACTCTCAGGCTGTATTTTACCCTGTTCTTCGTGAGCATATTCCATAACAGCCACACCTTCATTTTCCGTTTCACTTACTTTCGGAACTTCTTCGGGTTTCTTCGTTTCACTGACCTCTGCAACTTCCGCAACGGAAATTACCTCAGCAACAGATTTCTTTTTCTGTGAACTGAGTTCGCTCACCTTTTTCGCAACGGTAAGCTGTTCAATCAGTTCCTGAACGTCGTCAGACGGATTCCCCTCATTAAGAACCGCAGCAATAACCGCATCTGTTTCCTGTTTCGTTCTTTCTTCGAGTTCACCGAGAATATCTTCACAGCTTTCGGGAAAACTGCTTTTATGCGAATGTTTTGCAATAGCGGAAGTCAGTTCGTCCTCCCATTTTGAAATGTCCGTTTTATCTTTTAATCTGCTGTCAACCGAATTCAGAATTTCATTAAGTCTGTCATTGTTATTCTGAATATCAGCGTCAGGCATAACATCATTTAAATTATCGCTCATCAGACTGAATCTCCTCTACCGATAAGAAATTATATCGTACTCTCTTATTAACATTTTACAGCAAATTCAGTCGGCTTGTCAAGATTAAATACAAAACATTCAGAACAATAACAATTCAGAATAATTTCATTATGTATTTTTTG
>CAMWGS010000056.1 GCA_947173865.1 uncultured Ruminococcus sp. | reverse complement strand
GATATAATACACATAATCTTTTTCATGCAAATCACCTCATAAATATATTTATTAATATATTCGTATAAAGGTGACAAAAAAAGACAGGTATTCTATATTTTTTACTGCATCACTTCTCCGAGAATTATATACGCAACTGTAACTATTGACTTTGCAAGTACATAATCCGTATCAACAATATATCCCGACTCAATGAGGTTATCACGCATTTCCTTTATACGCTTAAAGCCCTCTGCCGACTCTTTCTTGTCGGGAATGACAAAATGACTTTTCTGCATGATACGGCGTGTTTCCGTACGGAAACCTTTCGGCATATGTTCGCCGTCAAGATGTGCGTCAAATTCAGCCGTTTCAAAATCATCGGGAACACTGTCAATTCTTGACGCAATACATCTTGCTGCATGGCGTGAGAATACAAGAGCCTCAAGAAGCGAATTACTTGCAAGACGGTTGCTTCCGTGTACGCCTGTATGAGAACATTCACCGCACGCAAATAGATTGTGCAGGCTTGTTTCCGAATTATTGTCAACGTCGATACCGCCCATAAGATAATGCTGGCACGGGAAAATCGGAACAGGTTCTTTTGTGAGGTCAAATCCCTGTTTGAGAAGATTTCTGTAAATCATAGGAAAACGATTTTTCAGAAATTCACTGTCTTTATAGCTTATATCGAGGAAAAATTCCGTTGAGTTCTGTTTTCTTGATTCCAGTACTATTGAATGTGAGACAACATCTCTCGGTGCAAGTTCAAGACGTTCGTCGTAATTATGCATAAAACGCTCTTTTTTACAGTTAAGCAGATATGCCCCCTCACCTCTTACAGCTTCAGAAATAAGAAAACATTCACGGGTTGCCCTGTTGTTGAAAGCGGTAGGGTGAAACTGTACATAGCTTAAATTTTTTATTTTCGCACCCATTTCATATGCAAATGTAATGCCATCACCTGTTGCAATAGCGGAGTTTGTAGTAAATTCATATACACGACCGATACCGCCCGTTGCAAAAATCATGAAATGACAGTTATACGTCTGATAATTATCACCGCTTTTAACAAAAGCAGAATATCCAGTAGAAGTTTTTTTAGTTCCGCAGATGATGGTATTTTCCATTATTGTGACATTTTCAAGCTTCCGGACATTTTCAAGAAGAGTTTCAGTAATTTCCCTGCCTGTAGCGTCGGCATGGTGGAAAATACGGTGATGACTGTGACCTCCTTCAAGGGTACGGTGATAAGTTCCGTCGGGGTTTTTATCAAAATCGACACCGAGTTCAATTATATGCTCCAAATCCTGAGCTGCTTCACTGACGAGAGTATGAACAGCGTCAACATTGTTCTTAAATCCGCCTGCAATAAGAGTGTCGTTCTGATGGTACTGGATATTATCCGTCGGAGAGTTATACACTCCGGCAATACCGCCCTGAGCGAGAGAAGAATTACATAGACTGAGTTCACGCTTGCATACAATGAGAATTCTGAGCGATGACGGTAGGTTTATAGCCGCATAAAGACCCGCTGCACCGCAGCCTGCAATAATAACATCATAATTGAAATTCATGTTTCAGCACGTCCTTTTGTAAAATATAGTGTACAGACTTATTATATCACAAAATTTCCGAGATGTCACTACCAAAATTCAGATTTTATTATATAAAAAAAAAATCGTTATAATATTAAATAAAAAATATTTTAAATAACACTTGACAATTATGAACATTTGTTCTATAATAGGAATTATAATTAAAAAGAACATATGTTCTGTATTTTTTCAATTAAACGGAGGTATATTATGTATTCACTTATCAACGAATACCAACAAAGCTGTCTACTTGTAAAGAAACGAATAAAATTCCTTACAGAACAGCGAAACAGGCTGATTAAATCAGATAACCGTATTGAGATTGACAAAGCCGGACTTGACCAGCGTATAAGACTTCTTTATGTCGAACACGCTCAGATGCAGGAAATTATTTCCCACCTGATAAATTATATGAGGAGGATTGAACATCGTGCCGAGACGTGAAAGTTATTCTGATACATTTACAGGCAAAGCAGACGAAAATATACGTGACGTTCTTGAAAATGACAGCGAAGAAGATTCGTCAAGAAAACTAAAGAAATTACTGTTAAAAGTTATTAATAATGAACTTACACCAAGACAAAAGGAAATTATTGTGTTATACTATTTTAAAAAGCTTGATACTGTTACTATCGCTCGACAACTCGGAATAACTCCGCAGGCTGTGTCTGCCGTGATGTCACGTGCAAGGGTAAAAATGTACAGAATCATGCAATACTATTTTTAAAAGAGGTATAAAATATGAAATATATATTGAAAACTAAAAAATTAGGTGAATTAACATCATATATGGCTAAAGGCATTCCTCCTAAATATGCCGATAATTTTTCAGAAAATACAATCTTTGTATTGAATCAGAAATGTAACCGTGATTTTAAAATTTCTTATGAATATGCACGTTTTCATAATACTTCCATAAAGAAAGTTCCGGAAGAAAAAATGCTGAAATCGGGCGATGTACTTATAAATTCCACCGGAACAGGTACGGCAGGAAGAATTGCCCAGATATTCAATGTAATAAAGCCGACGACAATTGACGGACATATGATTTTAATGCGTCCCACAGCAGAAATAGATTCTCTATACTACGGTTATGCTTTAAAAGCACACCAGTCTGCAATTGAATCATTAGCCGAGGGTTCAACGGGACAGACAGAAATCAATAAAAAAAGACTGTCTGATGAAATTTTTATAACATATCCCGATGATATTTCGGTTCAGAAAGAAATAGTATATATACTCTACGCATATGATAACATCATAGAAAACAACCAGAAACAAATAAAGCTTCTTGAAGAAGCATCACAGAGACTCTATAAAGAGTGGTTTGTGGATTTACGTTTTCCGAATTATGAGAATACGCCTGTTATTGACGGTGTGCCGAAGGAATGGAAAAGAATACCCATTAAAGATTTATCGGCATTACTTCGTCGTGGAATTTCACCTAAATACAATGATATGGCTGAATATAATGTCATAAATAAAAAGTGTATTCGTCAAACTGTAATGAATATCAGGGAATCACGCAAACAAGAAAAATCATACCTTGATGAAATGAATTTACAAGATAGTGATATTGTAATTTGTTCAACAGGTGCCGGAACTCTTGGCAGGGTGGGACAAGTGTTTGGTGAATATCCAGATACAACTTTTGATTCTCATGTTACTTTAGTAAGGGCAAAAGAAGAAGTTGGCAAACAATTTTTATTCCAATCGTTGAAATATCAACAGCCGTTATTTATGACTTTGGGAAAAGGTTCAACAAATCAGCTTGAACTTTCAAAACGTACTATTGAAAATTATGATATTATTTATCCGACAGATAAAATTATACAGGCTTTTGAATTTATAGCACAACCAATATATGAAAAAATTACGGCATTGGTAAGCGTTGTTAAAAGTGCTACAGAAGCCCGTAATCGTTTACTACCCAAACTAATAAATGGCGAAATTTTAATTAAGGAGCATTAATATGAATCAAAGAATTCCGTATCTGCGTGAAAAAACTTCAAAACTTACTGCTTCGTCAGGAGTTTATATAATGAAAGAAAAAGACGGAAATATAATATATATCGGAAAAGCCAAAAATCTACACAAAAGAGTAAGCAGTTATTTCAGGGAAAATCCCAGTCATACACCTAAAGTTTCCGCTATGGTATCAAATGTATATGACTATGACTTTATTGTTACAGACAGTGAATATGAAGCGTTATTACTTGAATGTAGTCTGATAAAACAGCATAAACCCAAATATAATATCCTGCTCAAAGACGACAAGGGGTATCACTACATCAGAATTTCAGACGGTGAATATCCACGTATAACCGCCGAAAAAAATACTTTGCAGTCGGGACAATATTTAGGCCCTTACACAAGCGGAACTGTCGCAAAGGAAACAGCCGATGAAGCAAACCGTGTATTTATGCTCCCTACCTGCAACAGACGTTTTCCGCAGGATTTCAGAAAAAGCCGTCCCTGTCTGAACTATCACATAAAAATCTGTATGGGAGTATGTAGCGGAAAAGTCAGCCGTAAGGAATATGCGGACATAATAAAACAGGCTGAAAGTTTCATGAAAAACGGCAATTCCGAATCATTGAAACAAATGGAAAAGGAAATGAACAAGGCTTCCGAGAATCTTGAATTTGAGAAAGCTGCCGTACTGCGTGACCGTATAAACGCTATACGGAAAGCGTCGGAAAAGCAGAAAGTAATAAACAGCAGTATCAATAATGCTGACATTATAGGTACGGCGGAATTTCACAAAGGTGTATGTATTTCTGTACTCATATACAGGCATAACAGGCTTTATGACAAGGCAGTTTTTGAATTTGAGGCAACAGACAGTGACGAAGATATTCTCAGTCAGTTCATGATGCAGTACTACTACAATAAAACTGATATTCCCAAAATAATAATTGCCGACCACATTCCGTCGGATTATTCTCTTATTGAAGAAATGCTCAACGCTCAGTCCGACGGAAAAGTTAAAATTACTACACCGAAAGGCAGACAATCGGAACTTCTGCGTCTTGCAAAGAGTAACAGTGCAGAATATGCGGCTATAAAGAACAACCGTACAGGCAAGGAAATAATCGCCGTCGAACAGCTCGGACAGGTTCTCGGACTCGACAAGCCTCCGCAGTATATTGAAGCATATGACATCTCAAATCTTTCGTCTGAATCAATAGTAGCGGGAATGGTCGTCTTTGAAAACGGCAGACCGCTTAAAAAGGCTTACAAACGTTTTACAGTAAAAGAGATACAGTATCAGAACGACTACGAAAGTATGTATGAAGTACTGACACGTCGTCTGAAATATATCATAAATCAGGACGGTGACGAATATTTTAACAGAACGCCCGACCTGATTCTGCTGGACGGCGGAAAAGGTCATGTAAATACAATCACTTCCCTTGTCCGTGAACTCGGACTTAACATAAAAGTTTTCGGCATGGTCAAGAACGACAAACACCGCACACGTGCCATTGCGTCGGGAGGCAATGAAATCCAGATAAACCATTTACACCCTGCTTTTATGCTGATAACAAGTATACAGGACGAAGTACACAGATTTTCGGTTAATTATATGCACTCAAAGCACAAAAAGAAAACATATCTTTCTGAACTTATGTCCGTTCACGGAATAGGTGAAAAAAAGTCAGAAAAGATTTTGCTGAAATACAAGACAAAGGACAATCTGAAAAAAGCTTCTCCCGAAGAACTGGCGGAAACAGCAGGAATAAATATTGACACTTCCCGTGAACTGTGGGAAGTAATTCAGAATATGTAAAGGAGATTTATATTTATTATGAATACACCTGTTTATGATTTTCTTAAAAAATATTCGTCGTCAGGCACTCTCCGCTGTCATATGCCCGGACATAAGGGTTATACGCTTTCTCCCGAATTATCAGAACTTTATTCAATGGACATAACTGAAATTGCAGGTGCGGACAGTCTTTTTGAAGCGGACGGAATAATTGCACAGAGTGAAAAAAATATGTCGGAACTGTACGGAACGGCAGGCACTGTCTTTTCCGCAGGCGGTTCAACTCTATGCATACAGACAATGCTTTCAATCATGAAAGCCGAAAAAAGAAAGATTTTTGCCGTTCGGAACGTTCACCGTGCCTTTCTGAACGCTGTGGCGTTGCTTGACCTTGATGTTGAGTGGATTCTTCCGAAATACTCAGACGGTATACTTTCGGGAAACATAAACCCCGAAGATATTGAAAACACACTGAAAAACTGTCACGTACCGTCAGCAGTGTATGTAACTTCCCCCGACTATACGGGAAAAACTGCCGATATATCTTTACTTGCCGATATATGTCACAAATATAACGCACGTCTTTTAACGGACAATGCACACGGTGTACACCTTAAATTCCTGAATCCCGACATTCACCCTATGACACTCGGTGCAGACCTTTGCTGTGATTCCGCACATAAAATGTTTCCTGCCCTTACGGGTTCGGCAATGCTCCATACATCAGTAATGGAATACGTTCCCCTGCTCAAGCAGAATATGAGTATGTTTGCATCAACAAGCCCATCATATTTAATCATGATGTCGCTTGACCTCTGCAACAGATATATATCAGAAAAAATATATGACGATATTCAAAAAAATATTGTATGGCTTGAAAATTTCCGCCGTAAATTCTCGGACAGGCTGGTATTTGCAAAAACCGAACCTTTTCACATTACTGTAAAGGCAGGTGAAAGCGGTTTTGACGGAAACGAACTGGCGGAACTTCTCAGAAAAAACGGTGTAGAATGTGAATATTCTGACAGTTCGCTTTTAATACTGCTGATGTCGCCCGTATGTACCAAAGACGATTATGAAAGACTTTCGGTATCTCTTTCAAAATCTCTTGTTCAGGCAAAAAAATATCCTGTTTGTTCTGACGGCTTTTCTATGGAGATTCCTGAACGTGTCATGAGTATACGTGAGGCAGTTTTTTCGGAATGTGAGGTAATACCCGTTGAAAAAGCCGAGAACAGAATATGTGCGTCTGTAAAAGTACCGTGTCCGCCTGCCGTGCCGATTGTTGCAAGCGGTGAACGCATTGACAAAAAGTCAATAAATATTTTCAGAAAGTATGGCATTTCAGACATAATTGTGGTAAAATAGAATTATGGTACAACTCAGGGCGTGTTATCATTCCCTGAAATTTATTTGACGGCAGGTAATGCTATGAAAAAAATCTACGGAAATAATCTTCTTATTTCAACTCTCTGCAATATGGTAAAAAGCGGACGTACCGCCCATACTGTTCTTTTTTACGGCGAAAAAGGTACAGGCAAAAAACTTATGGCTAAATTCTATACAAGCCTTTTACTTTGTAAAAATACAATAAATAATATGCCTTGCGGTGTGTGCAGTTCATGCAGGAACATTGAAAAGGACTTCCACCCCGATGTCAACTATGTAACTTCTTCGGGAAAACTCGGCGGTTACTCGGTAGATACGGCAAGAAAAATATGCAGTGATGCTTTTATAAAACCAAATAACGACAGCGGACGTAAAATATATATTTTCCGTGACTGTCACAATATGGATGTCCGTACACAGAACACTCTCCTCAAAATCATTGAAGAACCACCCGACTACGCCTATTTCATATTCACCTCAGAATCAAAGAATGATTTTCTTCCTACTATAATTTCAAGATGTGTATGTTTCGGTGTATCTCCGTGTACAGAGAAAGAAACGGAGCTTTCACTTGCAGACAGCGGTTTCAGAGAGTCGGACATAAAAAACGCTGTAAGTTGTTTTCACGGTAATATCGGAATGTGTATGGAGTATATAAATAATGAAAATCTGCGTAAACAGGTGGATTTGACAAAACTGCTCGCTGATAGTATAATTAAAAAAGACGAATATTCACTCAGCACCGCTCTTTTCTCTCTTGGCAGGGAAAGAAATGACGTTAAAACCGTTCTTTCCATGCTCGACAAGCTTATAAGGGATTCGGCGGTGCTTATTCAGAATACCGATGCGGAAAATATAGGCTGTTTCCGTGAGGGAGCGGTTAAACTTTCCTATATGCTTACGTCACGTATGGCGGAAAAAATTCACAGAAGTATCGAAAGGGCATGGAATACGGTGGAATGTAATGTAAGCATACCGCTTGCACTTTCTGCTTTGTGTGCGGAAATAACCGAAATAATAATATAAAGACTGGAGAATAAGTATGAAAGAAATAATAGGAATACGCTTTAAAAAAGTCGGGAAAATATATTACTTCTCACCCGAAGGCATAAATGCAAAAGTCGGTGACAGGGCTATTGTGGAAACAGTGAACGGAATGGAGTGCGGAGAAGTTGCAATTGCAAACAGAAAAATCGAGGATTACGAACTTGCTTCACCTCTCAGACCCGTTATCAGAATAGCCGACGAAAACGATATGAGAATTGTTGCGAAAAACAAACTAAAAGAAAAAGACGCTTTCAGAATATGTGAGGAAAAAATAAAGGCGAGAAAACTTAAAATGAACCTTGTCGATGTTGAATGTACATTTGACAACAATAAGCTTTTATTCTACTTTACCGCTGAAAACCGTGTTGACTTCCGTGAACTTGTAAAAGACCTTGCAGCTGTTTTCAGAACACGTATAGAACTGAGACAGATAGGTGTCCGTGACGAAGCGAAGATACTCGGCGGTCTTGGTATATGCGGACGTGAGTTCTGCTGCAAAAGCTATATGGGAGATTTTCAGCCCGTATCAATAAAAATGGCAAAGGAACAGGGGCTGTCACTCAATCCCACAAAAATTTCAGGAACGTGCGGACGACTTATGTGCTGTCTTAAAAACGACCAGAACGACTATGAAGAACATCTGAAAATAAATCCCAACGTAGGAGCGGTTGTCGTTCCTCCCGACGGCGACAAGGGACGTGTGGAGGATGCCAATATAATTACGGGAAAACTCCGTATAAAAACTGACAAGTCGGAAGTCCCGGTAATTCTCGACAGAAGTGAAGTAAAACTCCTTAAAGACGCAGAAATAAAAGTAAACCGTGACGAACTTAAAGCTCTGAAAAATCTTGAGGGAAAATAATGGAAAAAGTAAACTACGGAAAAATACTTGATGAAAAGCTTTCGGAACTTGAAAAAAACGGTGAACAACCGTCACTTTTACTACACGCCTGCTGTGCTCCGTGCAGCAGTCATACGCTTACTTACCTCGAAAGATATTTTGATATAACAATTTATTTCTGCAATCCTAACATTTCTCCTGAAAATGAGTTTTTATACCGTTTTGAAGAACTGAAAAGACTTGTTCGTGAAATGAATCTTGATACGAATGTAATTGAAGAACCTTATGACCCGTTGTCTTTCTACGAACTGGCTAAAGGTCTTGAAACACTGCCCGAACGCAGTGAAAGATGTCGGAAGTGTATAGCTTACCGTCTGCGAATGGCGGGAGAAAAAGCGAAACAGCTCGGTGCAGATTACTTTACAACAACGCTGACAATAAGTCCGCATAAGGACTGTACTTTTATAAATGAATGCGGTGCGGAAATTTCAGAGGAATTTGGTGTGAAATATCTTTTTTCGGACTTCAAGAAACACGATGGCTACAAACATTCCATAGAACTCTCAAAACAATATAATCTTTACAGACAGAATTATTGTGGCTGTATATACAGCAAAATAAATTCACAGAAATAAGGTGATTACATGGCAAAGGAAGTAAAAACAAACGCAATGCGTTTTCTTGAAAAAAATAAAATAAATTATACTTTTCAGACATATCAGTGTGACGAATTTATTGACGGCGTTCACTGTGCAAATGCACTCGGTCAACCTCTTGACGAAACTTTCAAAACACTCGTATCACAGGGAAAAACAGGAAACTACTATTGTTTCCTGATTCCTGTCGCACTGGAACTGGATTTGAAAAAGGCTGCGAAAAGTGTCGGTGAAAAATCCGTTACACTTATTCATGTGAAAGACATAACAAAAATAACGGGATATGTACGTGGTGGCTGTACTCCGATAGGCATGAAAAAACAGTTTGTTACAGTAATTCACGAAAGTGCGGAAAATCTGCCCTTCTTCTACATAAGCGGAGGACGAATCGGCACACAGATACATCTTTCCCCTGCCGAACTCGCAAAATCCATAAATGCAAAATTTGAGGATATTATTTTATGAACAAGAAAATTATAAGTATCATCTCTGGTAT
>CAMWGS010000055.1 GCA_947173865.1 uncultured Ruminococcus sp. | reverse complement strand
CCAAAAAGCCACAGCAGTCGGGTTCAAAAAAGAAGAAAAAGAACGGAAACAAACAGAAAAAAGACAGTCAGAAACCCGTGAAAAGCAGTGAAAGTATAGTTGAGAATATAAAGAAAGAAGCTGAAAATGCTGTTTCTGAAATTGAAAACAGCAACGCTCCTGAAAAGAAAAAACAGGAAAATCCTGATACTGCTGTTGAGGAAACAAAGCCGGTTTCAGACGAACAGGAGATAAGTACGGATACGGAGCAGGTTACGGACGAAATTATTGTAAGAATCAGTGAAAATAAAGAAAATGTCAGCAGTGCCGAAAAATTAAAGAAAGGCAGATATGCTATACCCGCATTGTTGTGTATTGTTCTGGCAATAATAGGAGTGATTGCTATTGTAAGTACATTAATCTCCAATGTCGGCGGTGGAAAGGACGATTTTGAAAAAGCTGTTTATCCTGCTGTAATAATAAATATTCATTCGTTTGACAGTCCGTCCGAGCTTATGTCTGACCAGATTATCAGTGCTGCAATATGGTCTGTTGTTATAGACAACAAGAAACTTTCCGAATATAATGAAATAATGAGTGCTGTAAACATTCCTGCGGCTGACGTTGAGAAGTTTGCCGTTGAACTTTTCGGCGAGGATATTCCCGAACTCAATCATACTACTGTAGGGTCGGCTGAATCGAAATTCTACTATAATAAAGAAGCTGAATCCTATAATGTTCCGATAAAGCCCGATACATTCACTTATTTACCCGAAGTTACTTCCGTATTCAAGAGAGACGGAAAGTATATAGTTAACGTTGATTACATTGAAGAACACCCTGAGTGGATGGACAAATCAGTTTCAAAGACTGTACAGTTCAGACTTTCAAAGAACGACGACGGCGGTTATAAAATCAATTCAATGACAGTTATTTCTGAAAGTTCGTCAACATAAATAAAAAATCTCATCACCGTTTTGTCAGTGATGAGATTTTATTTTTAATCTGATTTTTTGCTGTAGTCCTTAAAACTTATATTCATGTCAACATCAGTTGAGATTCCGGGAACTCGTCCGTCGCTTGCATATTGCCATATTTTGAAATCATAATAATATGTAGGTTCGTCGTTGTATTCGGCGAGCCATATGTCATATTCCTTGACTCTCGGCAGGTCAACTTTGAAAAGAAGTGTACTCTTGTTCTGATAAATCATAGGAGTATATCCAGCGGACTTTATTCTTTCACAGAATGCAACACAACAGTCAGCGAGTGATTCAATAGTTATTTCGTCTGTACGTGCATAGTCCTCGTAGATAATTTCCCAATCGAAAACAACGGGATAAGTAATATTGAAAGGTTCTATAGCATCTATAACTGCGTCGGCTTCTTCAATAGCCTCGTCAACGGTAAGTGCCTGAGAGAAGAAGTAGACACCTGTTTTTATTCCTGCTCGGTCGGCGGAATACAGATTTTCTTTGAAACGTTCGTCAAATATTATTTCACCGTCACTGTAGGTACGGCAGCCGACTCTTATAAATGCAAATTCAATACCTGCGTCCTTTACCTGTTTCCAGTCAATATATCCCTGAAATTCAGAAACGTCAATACCTGCGATTGAGGTAATTTTATCCTTGTCCTTATAGAATGAATAGCCGTTTCTTGTAACGATTGAATCACTGTCAACTTCGCTTTTTGGAACGTCCTCCAGAACGGGTATATAGATTTCTCCGAGTGAACCGCCGTCCATTATAATTTTTTCGCCGTCGGTCTGATAGAAAGTCTCTTCCTTTTCAATTACAGCTCTTGTGCGTACATCAGGCTCTGTATTTATCGCAGGAACTGTGCTTCCGTTTTTACTGCTGAACATAACAGTAAGTTTCACAAGCGGAACTGCCAGCACAAGAATAATAACTGCTTCAATAATCGCCAATATTTTGAAATTGCGGTTTTTCTTTTTCCTTGCCATTTTTTCCTCCTTTATAAAATACTGCTGTCTTATATAATAGCACATTTTAAGTATTTTGTAAACAGATTTCAGAATTTTTTCAGTGAATTGACAACAACTGTAAATTCTGATATAATTAGCATATTACAGTAAGTGAAAGGGGTACGATTTTTTATGGAAACTAAACTTACAGAAACTGTATGCAGTGTATGCGGTACAAAGTCAGAACATACTGTTATAATCAAATCAAAGTCGGACGGTGTTCCCGATATTGATTTGCGTCCGTCAGACCCACACCGTTCGTCAATGGAATATTGGGTTATGGAGTGTCCTGAGTGCAGATACTGCAACGGTTCTCTTGAAACGCCTGTGGAATTTGACCGCAGTTATCTTGAAAGCCGTGAATACACGGAACTCGGCGGTCTTGAAACCCAAAATGAACTTGTTTCACGTTTTGTCAGAAAGGCTCTTGTCAATATAAAGAACCGCAATTATACCGAAGCGGTGCAGTCTTATCTTTATGCGTCATGGGTTTTTGACGACGAAGGCAACGACGAAAAGGCAAAGGAATGCAGAAATGAAGCTTTGAGTATAATGGAAAACAGCAAGGTTTTTGACGGTAATGAAAGTATGTATCTTCTCCGTGCCGACCTTCTAAGACGCACAGGACAGTTTGAAAAGGTTATAAGTGATTATGGTGAAAGATTCTTTGAGTCTCCGCTTATGCTTCTCATTTCGCAGTATAGTGTAAAACTTGCAAAGAACGGTGATTCGTCGGTTCATAAGATGTCGGAAGTTCCAGGCGTTGCTTTTGAATGATTACTTTGAAAACGGACGGTATACCGTCCGTTTTTTTGTTATTTCTGTTTTATTCTGAAACTGCTGTTTTTTAACTGATTAACGTCAAAACCCTTTGGTTTACGGTTATCACGCTTTTTAGAGGATTTTTTATGTGGCTGTTTCTGTTCCTTTTCGTCATCAAGTCTCATGGTAAGGGAAATTCTGTTTCTCTTGACATCAACTTCAATTACACGTACTTTTACAATCTCTCCGACCTTTACGGCTTCCAAAGGGTGTTTTATATATCGGCTGCATATCTGTGAAACATGAACCAATCCATCCTCATGTACGCCAATATCGACAAATGCACCGAAATCAATTATGTTGCGGACAGTTCCGACAAGTTCCATACCAACTTTAAGGTCTTTTATTTCCATTACGTCACCGCTTCTGAGGAGTGGCGGAGGAAGTTCGTCACGGAGGTCACGTCCTGGTTTTCTCAGTTCTCCGATAATGTCGGTAAGAGTAGGAACACCTATTCCGAGATTTTTACTTATATTTTCAAGACCGATATTTTCAGCTTTTTCTGTTATTCCCGTAGCACCGCCGTCTGAAATGTCGGAAAGAGTAAAACCGCACTCGCTAAGAAGTGATGAAGCGGCAGAATAACTTTCGGGGTGAACGGCTGTATTGTCAAGCGGATTTTTTCCGTCACGTACTCTTAAAAATCCCGCACACTGTTCAAATGCCTTCTTGCCGAGTTTGGCAACTTTCATAAGTTCCTTACGGTCGTTGAATCTGCCGTTTTCCTCACGGTAGGCAACGATATTTTTGGCAACCGCTGAATTTATTCCCGATATATAGGAAAGAAGTGAATATGAAGCTGTGTTCAGGTCAACGCCCACGGAGTTTACACAGTCCTCAACAACTCCCGAAAGAGCTTCATTCATACGAGCCTGTGGCATATCGTGCTGATATTGTCCCACACCTATGGCTTTGGGTTCGATTTTTACGAGTTCTGCGAGAGGGTCTTGTAAACGTCTTGCAATAGATACCGCACTTCTCAGTGAAACATCATAGTCGGGGAACTCCTCAGCGGCGAGTTTTGAAGCCGAGTAAACGGAAGCACCTGCCTCACTTACTACCATGTAGCTTATTTTCTGTGGTATTTCCTTGAGTAAGTCAACGACAAAGTTTTCAGTTTCACGTGAAGCCGTGCCGTTTCCTATAGAGATAGTTGTAACACCGTGTTTCTGAATGAGTGATTTTACTGTCTTTGCAGAACTTTCAATATTCTGCTTTGGTCCCAGTGTGGGATAAATAACACCTGTGTCAAGTACTTTTCCCGTTGAGTCAATTACGGCAACTTTACAGCCCGTTCTGTAACCGGGGTCAAGACCGAGAATAATACTGTTTTTCAGCGGTGCTTGCAGGAGAAGCTGACGGAGATTTGAAGCAAACACTTTTATTGACTCCTCAGCGGCTTTTGCTGTCATTTCGGAACGTATTTCACGCTCAATTGACGGAAAAATAAGTCTTTTATAGCTGTCAAGAACAGCAGTTCTTACAAGTTCACCGCACTGTGAATCATTTTTCACATACTTATTTGCAATAAGACCCGTTGCACTGATTTCGTCAAGAATTATTGAAACTTTTATAAATCCTTCCTTTTCACCTCTGTCAAGTGCAAGTACACGGTGATTTGCTATTTTTTCAATCGGTTCTTTATAGTCATAGTAGTTTGTGTATACACTTTCTGCCTCGGGGTCAGACGCTTTGGAAACCATTTCACCCTTGTCGTTGGCAAGTGTACGGAGTTTCTTTCTTATTTCGGCATCGTCGGAAATGTCCTCGGCTATGATGTCCATAGCACCCTGTAAAGCGGTTTTTACGTCAGGGATTTTCTTTTCTTCGTCAATAAAGTTTTCCGCTTCTTTTTCGGGGGCTGTCTGCGGATTCTGTTCCATAACAAGAGATGCAAGGGGTTCAAGACCGTTTTCCCTTGCGATACCTGCACGGGTACGTCTTTTAGGCTTAAACGGTCTGTATATGTCCTCAACTTCAACAAGCGTTGTCGCCGAACTGATTGCACTTTCAATTTCGGGAGTCATTTTTTCCTGTTCCTTGATAGCGTTTGAAATTTCCTCCTTGCGTTTTTCGAGGTTGCGGAGGTACATGAGACGGTCATAAAGTTCACGGAGAATCTGGTCGTCAAGAGAGCCTGTAAGCTCCTTACGGTAACGTGCAATAAACGGAATGGTCTTGTCATCGTCAATAAGTTCGACAGTATTATTGACGTGTTCAAGTTTTAGGTTAAATTCCTGTGCAAGAGTTTTATTTATATCCATAATTATTTTTTCCTTTCTGTTCATGAAATACGTGTATATTTCCTTACTTATTATACCATAAATACGGAAATAAATCAATAGTTGTATAGTCAAACAGCACCCGAAGGTGCTGTTATTGTTATTCGTCGTCCGACGGCTGAGACTGAACCGTTTTAAGTATGCCTGCATTTGTACAGAATGAATTATAGAATGACCTGACAGAAGTTTTTCCTGTTATTCGGCTCATATCTATAAGACCGCCTGTGTATACATCGTCCTTGAAAACGTAGCATTTGTCATTTCCCGCATCAACCAAATCTATTTTAATGTCAGTACCGTCGTTTACATGGTAAACAGCAGTTAAAAACGGTTCTGAATTGTCGGGAGAAGCGTCAATATCAATTTCAGTGAATATGAGAATTGAAAGGGCGTTATAGAAATTCTGGAAAGATGTTGAAGTTTCGACATTTTCGATATCTATTTCCTTACCGTTCTTTTCAAGGATATTGTCAGTCATATTCATTGTGAATGAATCGTCGATATCATCAAATTCAAGGTCAAATCCTGTTACACTGTAGATATTTGCGGTTGTTACGGAATCAGGCAGGAAATCAATGGGAGTATAATCAACAAAGTTCAGGTCTGAAAGATAGTAGGTCTGTACCTGATTTGAATCCTGAAGCAAAGCATATGTATAAGTTCTGTTTTCGTCGCTTTTACTGCTTACAAGGATATTTTTTTCAGTACCGTCAATACCTTTTACCGTTACTTCGGCGGCAGGCTTGTCAAAACCGTATTTACTCAAATCTTCAAGATATTCGTCAAGAAGTTGCTGGGCTTCAAGACGTGTGACGGTTGTAAGCATTGAAGTAACTGCTGTCTGGTCAAACGGAAGATTTGAATATTCGTCAGGAAGTGACCATGTTGAAGTTTCCGTATCAAAAGTAAGGTCATATACCGTTTTGCCGTCTTTTTTAACGGTAATCTGTTTTATTTCGTTGTCCTTGTATGGAATCAAATCCTTTGACTTAATCATCAGACGGCTTGCTTTCAGTACACTTCCCTGTATGGAATCAACAGTATATACCTTGTTTTTTCCTTCAACCATAATATAATAGTAGTCGTTGGTGGGACTGATGTTGCCGACATAAATTTTATAATTGTTTGTACCGTCGGAAAGTGTTATTGTTTCGGACGGATTTTCAAGACCGTACATGGATTTTTTCGAACTGTCCGCCTCACCGTAGTTTGTTTCCGCAGTGAAGTCTGAAACCAGTGTAAGAAGTGCGTCCATGTAAGTCTGGTCAAGGGAGAATTCTCTGTTGTCCAGTTTCCAGTCACCGTCATCATTGACAACTGCCTTGTACTGACCGTCTGGACAGTCAAAATTTATTTCTGTTATGCTGTCACTGTCAAAACTGAAAAGAACGTTGTCGGCAAGTTCCGAAACCTGTTTTTCTGTTTCCTTGTCGCTCTTGTTTTTGACGACGAGAAAAGCACCGAATGAACCTCCCGCAACAATAAGCAGGGCAACAGCAGCTATAATAACTTTTTTCATATTATGCATATCTCCTCTTGAGCCATACTGCCACGCCTATAAGTGCAATGACAATAGGAACAATTGTAAATATTCTGAGTACGGATTCAGCTTCGGGAGCATCGGGAAAACGCATGATATCGTATGAGTTGGACTTATTGCCTATACCCATATCAATATCAGTATCATAAAGCCATGTGTTCGAGAAAATAGCAAGATACTGAGTACCCGAAATAGTAGGATATACCTTGTCAATGTCCATTATATCGGTAGTTCCGATAAGGATAATTTTACCAAGAGTCTGTTTGTTGTATGAGTAATAACCGAAATAAAGAGGTGTATTGCTTAATTCCTCGGCTTCTTTTTTCGAGTCGCTGTCACCACCCATAGCGGTACTTATGGTTGTATAGCTTGCTGTTGTAGCGTCAGCGATATTCTGGATTATAGGAGACTTTTCAATATATCCGCTGTCACCGCTGTATTCGTATACACTTCTTGTATTTGAAATACCTGCTATATAGTCGCCCTGGTCAATAAGATAATTTATATCTGTTGTGAGGTCCTCGGTAAAGTCGTCTGTTTTCGGTGTATACTGAACACGGAAGTAATTATCACTCTGCTTTGCTTCTCTGTCCTGAAGCTGATTCACACTGTTTGATTCTGTTACATAGTTGTAGTCTATACCAAGCTCAAATTTTTCAAGAAGTCTGTCAATGTTTGAGAAACGACCCTTTGTGTCGCACGGAGCGGCGAAAACAGCAAGTGAACCGCCGTGGTCGGCATAATCACTGAGAAGTTTATATTCATTGTCTGTTATATCCTGAGTAGGTCCTGCGAGGTAGATAATAGCTGTATTGTCGGGAACAGCACCTTCTTCGTCAAGGTTCATTTCCTGAACATCATAGTTATTTGCTTTAAGCTGAAGTGCATAAGTTTCGTAGCTGTCATTTATTGATTTTTCACCGTGACCTGTAAGGAAGTAAACCGTCGGGAGAGAACCGCTTGTACATACTTTTATAGCACCTGCAATAAGTTCTTCACCTGCATATTCAAATATTCCTTCTGATGTGGTCTGGAAAAGTTTGTGATAGTCAATTTTTTTGATTGTATCTCCACACTTTACAAAAACATCGCCTTCACTTATACCAAGGATTCCAGACGGGTCAAGTGCGGACGCTCTGTCTGCTTCTTCGTTCGGATTGAAAGTAATAAGTTCTATATTGTCACGCTGTCCGAGTTCATCGAGTGTGTGGTAAAGAGGGAGGAACTCAGGAGCATTCTGAAATTCGCTGAGACTATAATTATATAAGTAGTAAATTTCAATCTGCTTGTCCGATACTTCGTCAAGAAGCTGTACTGTTTTTTCGTTAAGTGTATATTTTCCGGCAGGTGTCATATCAAACACCTTGTCTGAATATGCAAATATAAGGTTTATCGGGACTGCAATAAGCAGTATCAGAATTGCAATGACAAATGCAAGTATTCCCGAAAGATTAAATTTTTTCTTCTGCATGACTGATTACCCCCTGTTCCAGCGTTTCTTTTCAATGGAAACAAAGTTCCAAGCAAGAAGCACTATAATTGCCGATATGAAAAATACCATATCTGAAAGGCGGATAAATCCCTGTGAGAAGTACGCAAATCTGGGCTGTGCGGCAAACGCATAAAGAACAGACTGGAGTTTCGGGTACTGTGAGATAAATCCCGTACGTGAGAAATCGTCAATAAACAGGAATATGAACATTGCAAGTTCTCCGAGTATAGCGGCGAGTATGGAACTCTCCGTGAATGATGAAACAAGCATACCGAGTGCTATGTACATTGCACCCCAACAGAAAAATCCTATGTATGCACATATGAGCTGACTGACTACAACTTCACCGTTTAATGCCGTGATAATCGGGAAAAGGGTTGAACCTGCAATCATGAAAATAAATACTGTGATATTTGCAAGGAACTTTGCAAGTACTATTTTAAGAACGCTTACGGGTGAAGTCATAAGGAGGACTTCCGTTCCGAATTTTCTTTCGTCGGCATATGTACGCATTGTCATGATTGGTATAAGGAATATGAAATAAAATATTACATTGTAGAAAATTTCAGTGAATGAAAACTGATATGTACTCTGGTCTATATTACCTATAGCAACATTGAACATATAAGTAAAAAGAAGCATGAACAGTGCCGTTATTGTATACGCAAAAGGTGTATAAAAGAACGACTGAAGTTCTTTTTTATATATAGGAAACATTACTCGTTTTCCTCCTTTTCGTCTGATTCGTCTGATTCTGAATCCGTATTTTCTTCGGGAACTATTTCGTCAAGAAGTTCCATAAGATTACCGCTTTTTGCAGGACGGTTTATAAGTTCTATGAATACATTTTCAAGATTCGGCTTGTCGGTGTAGATTTCTTCTATGTCAACTTTATTTTTAAGAAGTTCCGACATTATGGAGCGACGGATTTCCTCGGCATCTCCGTCAAGCTGTGTGGTGAAGCTGAAAATATTTTCACCTTCCTCGTCGATTGAGGTGATTTCCTTTACACCGTCAGTCATTTCAATAATTGAAGCGGCTTTTGTCTTTGAACCCTTGACCTTGATGTGAAGAATAAGAGAAGTACCGTAGGATTTTTCAAGATTTTCGATAGTGTCAATTGCTCTTATGTCACCTTTGTTGATTATTACAACTCGGTCGCATACTTCGCTTACTTCACTCAGGATATGTGAGCTGAAAATTACCGAATGATTTTTTTTCAGGTCACGGATAATATTTCTTACTTCAATTACTTGATTCGGGTCAAGACCAACCGTCGGCTCGTCAAGAATTATAAATTCAGGATTTCCAAGAATAGCCTGTGCAAAACCTACACGTCTCTTGTAACCACCCGAAAGATTTTTTATAAGCTTGTCCTTTACGTCCGTAATTTTCAGAAGTTCCATGACACGCTTTATTTCGTCCTTTTTCTGAGAGCGTGGAATTTTTTTAAGTCCTGCACAGAAAGACATATATTCCTTTACCCTCATATCAGGATATACGGGTGGGTCTTGCGGAAGATAGCCGATTTTCCGCTTTGCCTTTACGGGCTCTCTGGAAATATCCGTTCCGCAGATAGTCACCGTACCGCCTGACATCGGAAGATATCCTGCTATCATGTTCATTGTGGTTGATTTTCCCGCACCGTTAGGACCGAGAAAACCAAGAATCTCATTATCGTTTATTGTAAAACTGATATTGTTTACAGCTCTGTTGTTGCCGTAAAATTTCGTAAGATTTTCAATATTAATCATGAGTTTCTCCTTTCGTCTGTAGTTATTTTTATGCCGTAGC
>CAMWGS010000054.1 GCA_947173865.1 uncultured Ruminococcus sp. | reverse complement strand
GATGGATAATGAACATGACAAAAAAATTAAAATTAATGCCTGCTGTATCATTGTGCGTATGTTTTCTGATGTGTATTGTTTCTTTATTTATACAGGATATTCCCGAAAATATATCATATGTTTATCAGAATAAAAAAATTATTTTACATTCATGGCACGACTATTTTGAAATGTTTACGGGTCTGATTTTTTTGCTTGTACTTATTTCCTCGCTTGTATCGACTGCAATCTGGATTATTTTAAAGATAAAATCAGGTGAAAAAATTACAAAAAAGATATTTTTAACATGGGTATCAGTGATTTTGTGTTATATAATGCTTGGATTAAGCGATATAATTATAAACGGCCTATGGCAGGAAAGCGATTATTGCCCTGTATGTTATGAGTTTACAGACGGACAACATAAAATCGTCATTGAGGAAGAATCGTTTCTTTTATATGGCGGTGGTACGATTTATCAGATAGATGACAATAATAATGCTTTTGTTATCGGACGCATAGATACCGATGACGGCGGTCGTAACAACGGTAAATATGACATTAAGTGGGCAGATGACGGTTGCGAGATAACATATGATTACTGCAACCTGAACAACGACAAAGTTATCAAAAAAGTAAATTTTAAATAACAGTTCAAAATAAATTTATAAAAGGAGATATAAAATTATGGCTGATATGATGTGGGCAGGAAGGTTTTCCAAAAAAATCGACGATACTGTAAACGCTTTCAATTCGTCGATAGCCTTTGACGGCAGAATGTACCGTCACGACATACAGGGAAGTATTGCACACGCCACAATGTTAGGCGACTGCGGTATTATCACAAAAGAGGACAGTTTACAGATTATTGACGGTTTAAAGGATATTTTATCGGATATTGATTCGGGCAGACTGGAGCTTGACCCCTCTGCCGAAGATATTCATATGTTTATTGAGGCAGAACTGACAAAACGTCTCGGTGATGTCGGAAAAAGACTTCACACTTCACGTTCAAGAAATGACCAGGTTGCAGTTGATATAAGACTTTATCTTCGTGACGAAATTCAGGAGATATATGACCTTGTGAAAAAACTTGCGGTAGCCCTTGTAAACATGGCTGAACAGCATACGGAAACAATTATGCCGGGATATACTCACTTACAGAGAGCCCAGCCCGTAACTTTTGCACATCATTTGATGGCTTATGTTTTCATGTTTCTGCGTGACCTCGAAAGACTTCAGGACGTTTCAAAGAGAATGAATTATTGTCCGTTGGGTAGTGGTGCTTTGGCAGGTACTACTTACCGTACAAACAGAAAACAGACCGCTGAATTACTGGGATTTACTGCACCTATGGCAAACAGTCTTGACGGAGTTTCAGACCGTGATTTCTGTGTTGAGTTAAACTGTGCGTTGTCTCTTATCATGACACACCTTTCACGTTTTTCCGAAGAAATAATAATGTGGTGTTCATGGGAATTCAAGTTCATTGAACTTGACGACGCTTTTGCTACAGGTTCTTCAATTATGCCACAGAAGAAAAATCCTGATATTACAGAACTTATCAGAGGCAAGACAGGACGTGTAAACGGTGATTTGATTACACTTCTTTCCATGTTGAAAGGACTTCCGCTTGCATATAATAAGGATATGCAGGAGGACAAAGAAGCTATTTTTGATGCAGTTGACAATGTAAAGCTCTGTGTAAAGACTTTCATTCCGATGATTTCCACTATGAAAGTATTAAAGGAAAATATGAGAAACGCAGCCGCAAGAGGTTTCATAAACGCCACAGACTGTGCGGACTATCTTGTTAAAAAGGGTATGCCTTTCCGTGACGCATACAAGATTACAGGTACTCTTGTTGCACAGTGTATTGAAAAGGGTCTCACTCTTGAAACACTTCCGCTTGATGATTACAAGGCTATGACGGAACTGTTTGACGATGATGTTTATCAGGCTATTAACCTTGAAACCTGTGTGTGTGAAAGAAAGTCTGAGGGCGGACCTTCTCCCGACGCAGTGAAAGTGCAGATTGATATTGCCAAAAAATCGCTTGATATTTGAATTGTATGAAGAAAAAAGATGTGATTTTTATAATGGGGCTTTCAATACTCATGGGCATTATATGGATTGTCGGTGAGCTTGTAATGGGTCTGTGGATTGCAGTTGTTCCGAAAGCACATATTTTTTGGTTTGTAATTATAGTGTGTCTTACTCTCGGAATAAGTGTATGGCATTCTCTGCTTGAAGACGAATCAGACCTTGAAGACCCTAAGCGTGCAAAATATGAACGCAAAAAGAACAAACGCAAAAATAAATAAACGGAGGAAATAATTATGTCTGTAAAGATTTATATAGACGGTCAGGAGGGGACTACAGGTCTTAAAATACTGGAGCGTTTCGAGAACAGAAATGATGTCGAGATTCTCCGTATAAGTGAGGAAAAGCGTAAGGATTCGGCAGAAAGGGCAAAGTTTATAAATATGTCGGATTATACTTTTCTTTGTCTGCCCGACGCTGCGTCAAGGGAAGCAGTATCTTTTGTGGATAATGACCATGTGAGAATAATTGACGCTTCAACCGCTCACCGTACTAATCCCGCATGGGCTTACGGTTTTCCTGAACTCTCACAGGCTCACAGAGATAAGATTAAAACTTCTAACAGAGTAGCTGTTCCTGGTTGCTATGCAAGCGGTTTTACATCAATAGTCTATCCGCTTGTCAGTAATGGAATTATTCCTGACGATTTTCCTGTATTTGCCTATGCAACATCAGGTTACAGCGGAGCAGGTAAAAAAGCTATTGCAGTTTATGAAAGTGACGAAAAACCGTATGAATACAACAGTCCCCGACAGTACGCACTTTCACAGGAACACAAGCATTTACCCGAAATGCAGGCAGTTTCAGGACTTAAGTATAAACCGATGTTCAACCCTATAATATGTGATTATTACAGCGGTATGGTTGTAAGTGTACCGATACAGTCCAGACAGCTTGATAAAAATATCACTGCTGAAAAAATTCACGAAATGTACTCAAAGCACTATGAAAATGCAAAGCTTGTTAAAGTTATGCCACTTATGTCGGCAGAAGAACAGAAAGCGTTTTTTCTTGCCTCGAACACTCTAAGTGGATTCAATAAAATGCAGGTGTTTGTTTTCGGCAACGACGAACAGATTTTACTTTGTTCACGTCTCGACAATCTCGGCAAGGGTGCAAGCGGTGCGGCTGTTCAGTGCCTTAACATAATGATGGGTATTGACGAAACAACCGGTCTTGTATAAGTTTCAGACGGAGGTATAACAATGAATGTACGCACAATGAATATTTCAGATTATGACAGTGTCTATGCTCTTTGGATGTCTTGCAGAAATATGGGTTTTAATAATGTTGATGACTCCCACGACGGAATAAAATGTTTTCTTGAACGTAATCCTTCAACTTGTTTTGTCGCAGAAATAAACGGTGAAATTGCAGGCGTAATTATCAGCGGAAATGACGGTCGCAGAGGTTATATATACCATATGTCCGTTGCTGAAAAATACAGACGATGCGGAATCGGAACAACGCTTGTGAATACCTGTCTTTCAGCTTTGAAAAATGAGGGAATAAGCAAAGTTGCACTTCTCGTTTTCAAATATAATGAAGCTGGAAACGCTTTCTGGGAAAAGCAGGGCTTTACTTTAAGAGACGATATTGTCTATCGGAATAAAGCACTTTGTGAGTTTACGTATAGATACTTAACAAAGAGGAATATTATGGGCAGACAATTAGTATTCTGGAAAAATACAGACGGATTTTATATGGACAGTCGGGAAATTTATATGAAGTTATGCAATGGTGAGAAAATTTCAGGACTGGAAAATCTTTACACGGACGGAATTTTGAAACGTTTAAGCAGAATTTTTTTGGACTGGTGGCTTGACGAATATAATTTTGAATCGGAAAAAGGTTCGTTTACGGTTGAAGTTTATGAAAATGCTGTAATTTTTGAATGTTCGGAAAACATGAATTACAATAGTCTAAATAAGATAATTGATATTATGCTTGAATACGATTGTCCGCTGTATGACCCTCAGGTTAATGTAAGATTTGATAATAAGGAGATGTAAAGAATGAATTTGAAAGAAGTTAAGGGAGTAACTTTTGTTGACGGCGGTGTGTGTGCTTCAAAGGGTTTCAGGGCAAACGGCATACAGTGCGGACTTGCCCACAAACCAATTACAAGCACAGACGAAAATTCAGCTGTTGCAAATAATGCACTTCCTGTTAAAAAGAAAAATGACCTTGCCCTTATAGTTGCCGACAGGGAATGTACGGCAGCTGCTGTTTACACTACAAACAAGGTAAAGGGTGCTCCGATACTTGTAACTAAAGAACATATCAAAAATGGTACTGCAAAAGCAGTTATTGTAAATTCTGTAAATGCCAACACCTGTAATGCCGACGGTGTTGAAAAGGCTGAAAAGATGTGCAGTCTTGTTGCCGACGAAATAGGTATAGACATGAATGATGTTATAGTTGCGTCAACGGGTGTTATCGGGCAGGTATTGCCTATTGAACCTATTGCAGACGGTATGAAAGAACTTGCAGAGGGTCTTACTTATGACGGAAATTCAAGAGCCGTTGAAGCTATTATGACTACCGATACACAGGTAAAGGAAGTTGCAGTGCAGTTTGAGTTGGGCGGAAAAAATTGCACAATGGGCGGTATGTTAAAGGGAAGCGGAATGGTTCATCCCAATATGGCTACAACTCTTACATTCATTACAACTGATGTCGATATTTCTGCTGAACTTCTTCAGCGTGCATTGAGTGACGTTGTAAAAGTTACTCTCAACCGTGTAAGCGTTGACGGTGATACTTCCACTAATGACATGGTATGCGTACTTGCAAACGGTACTGCCGAAAATGTTCCTGTAACTAAGGAAAATGAGGAGTTTGAAAAGTTTGTCAATGCTCTTTATGCGGTCATGATGAACCTTGCAAGGAAAATGGCTCGTGACGGTGAGGGTGCGACAAAGCTTATTGAGTGTGTATGTTCAGGGGCTGATACTGAAAAGACTGCTGAAATTGTAGCTAAATCCGTTATAACATCAAGTCTTTTCAAGGCTGCGATGTTCGGTGAAGATGCTAACTGGGGAAGAATTTTATGTGCGGTCGGTTATGCTGACGCTGATTTTGATATAAACAAGGTTGATGTTTCTATTGGTTCGGAAAAGGGAACTGTTGACGTTTGCAGAAACGGTGCAGGTGTTGAATTTTCCGAAGAAAAGGCTAAGGAAATTCTCGGTGAAGAAGAAATCATCATAAATATATCGCTCGGCAACGGCAAAGGAAAGGCTGTTGCATGGGGTTGCGACCTTACTTATGACTATGTAAAAATAAACGGAGATTACCGTTCTTAAACGGAGGAAAGACAAATGGAAAAAATTTCAAACAGCGATAAGTCACAGATACTTATCAATGCACTTCCTTATATACAGAAGTACAACAATAAAATTCTTGTTATCAAATACGGCGGTAACGCTATGACAAACAAGGAACTCAAAGACGCTGTAATGACTGACATCGTACTGCTTTCACTGGTAGGCGTTAAGGTCGTACTTGTACACGGCGGAGGTCCTGAAATTAACGATATGCTTGGTAAACTCGGTATAGAAAGCCGTTTTGTAAATGGTCTGCGTTATACTGATGATGATACTGTAAACGTAGTGAAAATGGTTCTTGCGGGAAAAGTCAACAAGGAACTTGTACAGCTTCTTGCACAGCATAAGGGCAGTGCTGTCGGACTCTGCGGAATTGACGGCGGTATGATTAAGGCTGAAAAGCAGACTACAGAGGACGGTCAGGATTTAGGCTGGGTCGGCAAGGTTACAGAAGTAAACACAAAGCCTATTCTTGACGCTCTTGCAAACGGTAATATTCCCGTTATTGCAACAGTCGCAACAGATGAGCAGGGCAACACCTACAACATAAACGCTGATACGGCAGCCGCAAGAATTGCCGCAGAACTCGGTGCGGAAAATCTTATCCTCATGACCGATATTGCAGGGCTTCTCAAAGACAAGAACGACCCTTCAACTCTTATTCCCGAAGTAAACGTAAGTGAAGTTCCGTTCCTTAAAAGACAGGGTATTATTTCGGGCGGTATGATTCCGAAGATAGACTGCTGTGTTGAGGCTGTAAGACGTGGCGTTCACAAGACCGTTATCATAGACGGCAGAGTTCCGCACTCTATTCTTATTGAAATACTTTCAAATGAGGGTATAGGAACACAATTTGTATAAACAAATAACAGGTAAACAAAAAATTTACTTATTTGCTTGTTCTTCATATTGATTTTATAATGCAAAGAGAGTTATAATTATATGGATAACTGTGAATTTGCCGTGAATTGTCATGGCAGTTAAGGAGAAAGTTTTTATTATGAACACAATGGAAAAATTTGATAAGCACGTTATGCACTCCTACGGACGTTACCCCCTTGTAATGCAGAAAGGTGAGGGCAGACGCTGTACCGACGAGAACGGTAAGACATATATAGACCTCGGAAGCGGTATAGGTACAAATTCCCTTGGTTACTGTGATGAAAAATGGGCTGATGCGGTATGTTCTCAGGTAAGAACACTTCAGCACAGTTCAAATTACTACTATACAGGCGTTCAGGCTGAATTTGCCGAAAAACTTTGTGAAACATCAGGATATAATTCCGTATTCTTCGGCAACAGCGGTGCGGAAGCCAACGAGTGTGCCATTAAGATTGCGAGAAAATACAGTTTCGATAAATATGGAAAAAATCGCCATAACATTATAACTCTCGTAAATTCTTTCCACGGAAGAACTATGGCTACTCTTTCGGCAACTGGTCAGGACGTTTTTCATAATTATTTTTTTCCGTTCCTTGAGGGATTTATAAACGTTACGGCAAATGATATTGACGACCTGAAATCAAAACTTGATGACACTGTGTGTGCCGTTATGCTTGAATACGTTCAGGGCGAGAGCGGTGTAAATGTTCTCAGTCAGGAATTTTTAAATGCGGTTTACGAACTCTGTGAAGAAAAGGATGTACTTGTTATTGCTGACGAAGTTCAGACGGGTGCGGGAAGAACAGGAAAATTTCTCGCAGGTGAATATTTCGGAAAAAAAGCTGATATAACAACTATGGCAAAGGGTCTTGCGGGCGGTATACCGATAGGTGCTTGTCTTGCAAATGAAAAATGCAGTGATGTATTGTCGGCAGGAACTCATGGTTCTACTTTCGGCGGAAATCCTATTGCCTGTGCAGGTG
Organism: uncultured Ruminococcus sp.; assembly: GCA_947173865.1. Lineage (GTDB taxonomy): Bacteria > Bacillota > Clostridia > Oscillospirales > Ruminococcaceae > Ruminococcus. The sequence goes on along the minus strand of CAMWGS010000054.1, from coordinate 3,161 downwards.
GTCTTGCAGTTCTTGAAAGGCTCAACAGCAATGGTTTTCTTGACGAAGTAAATGAAAAAGCCGAATTTATAAGGAAAGAACTTGAAAAGTGCAGTGAAATTGAATCAGTCAGCGGACTTGGTCTGATGATTGGCATCAAGCTTAAAACAAAAACTGCTTCTGACGTTGCTAAAAAGGCTCTTGAAAAAGGTCTGCTTATACTTACCGCTAAAGATAAAGTAAGACTTCTGCCTCCTCTTACTATATCAATGGAAGAACTCGGAGACGGAATAAAAATTTTGAGAGATATACTGGAGGAATGATTTAATGAATTTGGTAGTACTTACAAAGGGAAATAAATATATTGTTGAGGATAAAAAATCAAGACTTCTTTATACTGTCAAAAAAAAGGGATTCGGAAATTCGAGATTTGTACTGCTTGATTCAAGCAACTACAATCTCTATACTTTATTACAGACGGGCGAGGAAAGAAAACCTTCTTTCAGCATTGTCCTTAATGATGCTACATTCATGACAATTACCTGTAAATCACTGTTTCTTGACCCCACTATCATATGCGAGGGCAAAAATATGACTTTTACCCTTGCAAGCAAGGACAGACGTGAATTTACCATTTTAAGCGGTGACGACACAAAGGGTTCAATAAGCACACGTGCGTCGGTATCAGGTGATTTACAGTACGATATAACCGTTGAAGATAAGATTTTTGATGATTATATACCGCTTTTTGCCGTAATTATTGACAGGGCTTTTGGTGTTATGAACAAGCAGAAGTAATTAATGAAAGGAATGGTATGATATGAAACATTTACTTAAAATGCTCGATTTGAGTACAGAAGAAATTATTGATATACTCAATCTTGCCGACCAGCTTAAATATGAACTTAAACACGGTATTCCACACCCTCATCTCAAGGGAAAGACCCTCGGAATGATTTTTCAGAAGGCTTCCACAAGAACACGTGTCTCCTTTGAGACTGGTATGTACCAGCTCGGCGGATATCCGCTTTTCCTCTCCTCTCACGATTTGCAGATTGGCAGGGGTGAACCCGTTCAGGATACCGCAAGAGTGCTTTCACGTTATCTCGACGGAATTATGATTCGTACTTTTGAACAGAAAGAAGTGGAAGACCTCGCAGAATACGGCAATATTCCGATAATAAACGGTCTTACCGACTTCTGTCATCCGTGTCAGGTTCTTGCCGACCTCATGACTATACGTGAATTCAAGGGCAGTTTTGACGGTCTTAAAATGTGCTTTATCGGTGACGGAAACAACATGGCAAACTCTCTTATTGTTGGTTGTCTTAAAGTCGGAATGGCTGTGTCAGTTGCTTGCCCCGAGGGATACCGTCCGCCGAGCGAGATACTTGAATTTGCCGAAAAGTACGACAATTTTGAAATTACGGATTCACCTTTAAAGGCTGCTGAAAATGCAGACATTCTTATTACTGACGTATGGGCTTCTATGGGTCAGGAAGGCGAAGCTGAAATGCGTAAAAAGGCTTTTGACGGCTATCAGATTAATGACGAACTTATGGCAGTCGCTCATGATGACGCTATGGTTCTTCACTGTCTCCCCGCACACCGTGAGGAAGAAATTACCGCAAAGGTATTTGAGGCTCACGCTAAGGAAATTTTTGAGGAGGCTGAAAATCGTCTCCACGCTCAGAAAGCCGTTATGGTAAAGCTTATGGCATAATAAAAAAGCAGACAGAGTAAAATCTGTCTGCTTTATTTTTTTATTGTAGCTTTTTCAAATCGTCTATTATACTCCTTATATGAAGTATCTGTTCATTTGTAAGTCCTTCGGCATCAAGAGTGCATTTATCGCTTAGACCTAAAAGATAATCGGTATTTACAGAAAAAGTTTCGGCAATTTTTATGAGCATATCAATTGACGGCTGAATATTACCATTTTCCCAGTTGCTTATACACTGTTTGGTTACATGAAGTCGGCGACCAAACTCTACCTGATTTATTCCAAGCGATTTTCTGAGTTTTTTTATTCGTTCATTAAACATTGATTTCACCTCCTTAATCAAAATTTACAATATTATTGTAATTTACCACTTGACAAAATTGAAATACTATAGTATACTAATAATGGACACAGTGGTGATTTGTTTTTCCGATAATTAAGAAAATTTTATTTGGGATGTGTTAAAAAATGAAACCAAAGAAAATATTGTGTGTTGCAATGTTTATAAGCTTGTCAGTTCTTGTATCATGCGGAAACAATGAAGTAAGTTCGGTATCAAAAGTGGAACACTCACAGGTAGCTACTGTTAAGCTTGTATATGACGAAGATTTTATAGGAGAATGGAACAGTGTCGCAGTGAAAATGAACACGGGAGAAGAATTGACTATTGAGGAAGTCGCAAAATCAAGTGAGGGTACTGCTGAAGATTATTTTTGCAGACTTGTAGTAAATTCGGATAAAACGGGAACTTTGGAAGATTCTTCAGATAAATTTGAAGGCAACTGGAGTTGTTCGTCCAATAAGCTTGCATTTACAAGTGACGGGCAAAGTAGTTGGAATTTTACATATGAAGATGACGGCAGAATTACATTGCCTCTTGAAGACGGCAATGAACTTATTCTTTCTAAATAGGAGGGATTAAAATGTGGTATTTTTTTAAGTGGAGTGATTATTGGTTATATAAAGTGATATATGCCGTAATGCCTTTTGTTTTGGTATTGGGAGCGATTTTTATATTGGATAAAATATTGAATCCATTAGTACCGCTTGCCATTGGTATCGTTATGTTCATACATATGTTATCATACTTTAAACGTCATGAACCTAAAGACAAACAAGAAAATGTTATTGTAAAAACAAAATATCATAAACTGGTTGAAGTGTATTTAATTTTATCTTCAGCGACTGGTGCATATTCAATTCCAAGAATGGTTATGGTTGAAGATAAATGTTCTGGATTAGATTTTATTTGGGATTATTGGTGGTTGCTTTTAATTTTATTTTTGGTATATCCGCCTATATCAAATTTATGGCGTCGATTATTTTTTAAGTTCAAAACGTTTGGAACTATCTATATGATAACTGGTGTAATCAGTGCGATTATCTTTGTTGTTAATGTTTTATAAATAGAAACATCCGCATTTTGCGAGCCGGATTTTTTTTATAATATAATTAATAC
>CAMWGS010000053.1 GCA_947173865.1 uncultured Ruminococcus sp. | reverse complement strand
GAACTCAAGGTAACATTATGGGGCGATGCTGACGTTGACGGCGACGTAGACATCGACGATGCTGTACTTATCATGCAGTCAATTGCAAATCCTGATAAGTATCAGCTTGAGCCACAGGGTAAGATTAACGCTGACGTTATTGACAACGGAAAGGGTATAACAAATGCAGATGCTCTTGCTATTCAGTACGTTCAAGCAAGAACAATTACTCCTGATGATTTCCCGATGACATCTGCTCAGCTCGACGCTTTAGATGCTGAATAATCAATAAAATATAAAGGGGCACTCCGGTGTCCCTTTTTCTTATATTTTACAGCAATTTTTTTACTAATAGATTTTATGGCATAAAAAAAGACGGTTCATAAAACCGTCTTTTAATATTTCAATCAAACACCGTATTTAAGTGTAGCAACGGGAACACCAGGCCCCATTGTTGAAGCTACTGTGCAGGACTTGAGGTAAGTACCCTTTGCAGCAGCAGGCTTAGCCTTTACGATAGCGTCCATAAGAACTGAGAAGTTTTCTTCAAGTTTTGCAGCACCGAATGAAGCCTTACCGATAGGGCAGTGAATGATATTTGTCTTGTCAAGACGGTACTCAATCTTACCTGCCTTAGCTTCTGTAACAGCCTTTGCAACATCGGGAGTTACAGTGCCTGCCTTCGGGTTAGGCATGAGACCACGAGGTCCGAGAACCTTACCGAGACGACCAACAAGACCCATCATATCGGGAGAAGCAACAACAACGTCGAAATCCATCCAGTTTTCCTTCTGAATCTTTTCAACCATGTCCATACCGCCTACATAGTCAGCACCTGCAGCCTGAGCGGCTTCATACTTGTCCTCTTTGCAGAATACAAGAACCCTAACGTTCTTACCTGTTCCGTTAGGAAGAACAACAGCACCTCTTACCTGCTGGTCAGCGTGTCTTGAGTCAACGCCGAGACGGATGTGTGCTTCAATAGTTTCGTCAAACTTAGCCTTTGCATTCTGGCATACTAAGTCAAGAGCCTCTGTGGACTCATAAAGCTTTGCATAATCGACAGCCTTTGCACTGTCAACATATCTTTTGCCGTGTTTCATTATATTTCCTCCTGTTTAAGTGGTAATACCGCACCGCCTATAGCGATACGGTTAGCGGAATTTTCCTCCCACCGTTTAGAAGTCGGAACGGGAAAAGTCCCTTTCGTCATTCAAAAATTGATTAGTCAACAACTACAACGCCCATAGAACGAGCTGTACCAGCAATCATGCTCATAGCTGCTTCGAGAGAACCTGCATTGAGGTCAGGCATCTTCTGTTCAGCAATCTTCTGAACCTGTTCCTTAGTGATGTTAGCAACCTTGGTCTTGTTGGGAACTCCAGAACCGCTGTTGATATTGCAAGCCTTCTTGATAAGGACAGCAGCCGGAGGAGTCTTTGTAATAAATGAGAATGAACGGTCAGCGTAAACTGTGATAACAACAGGGATAATCATACCGATGTCGTTCTTTGTTCTCTCATTGAATTCCTTTGTGAATGCCATGATATTAACGCCGTGCTGACCGAGAGCCGGACCAACAGGCGGTGCAGGAGTAGCCTTTCCTGCTGCGATTTGAAGCTTAATGTAGCCAACTACTTTCTGTGCCATGTATTCGCACCTCCATAAATGTGGTAAATGGCGAGGCAAGAATTATTTTACCTCTCCCACTGAAGTCTCTGCGGACTTCTTTTGACCTGAACTAATCCTCAGCCGTAACTACCTGATTTATAGGGAGTGTGGTGAGGGTTTCACGACCGAACATTGAGACAAGCAGGTCTACAGAGCGGTCGTCAAGATTGATGTTCTGAACGACACCGATGAAGCCGTCCATAGCAGTTCCCGAAATACGAACACTGTCTCCGACCTTGAAATTAACTTCAACAGAAGAAACATCAATGCCGAACAGTTTCTTTACTTCTTCTTCCGAGAGGGGAGTAGGTTCTGAAGCAGGACCTACAAAGCCCGTACAGCCTCTGGTATTTCTTACGACATACCATGAATCGTCAGTAACAACCATTTTTACAAGGACATAACCGGGGTAAGTCTTACGCTCCACCTCTTTGGTTTTTCCGTCGGTGATTTCAGTCACCTTTTCAGTAGGAACTCTAACTTCTTGGATAAGCTCATGAAGCTTTCGGTTTTCAACAACCTTTTCGATATTCTGGGCAACCTTATTTTCGTAGCCTGAATAAGTGTGAATAACGTACCATCTGGCTGCTTCTGACATAACAAATCCTCCTTAGATTTCCTTTCTGATTTTACTTGTAGATAAGCCTGAGCAGAGCAAGGAAGCCTTCATCGAGCAGTCCGACGAGGACAGCCGAGAGAGCCACAACTCCGACAACAACAGAGGTATTTGTTACAACTGTTTTCTTTGTTGGCCATACTACCTTTTTGAATTCGACTTTTAAGTCATGGAACCATTTTCCGACTTTACCCTGTTCTTTTTTTTCAGAACCTTTCTTGTCGGATTTCTTTTCAGCCTTTGAATCGTCAGTCTTTTTTACTGACTTTTCTTCTTCGGCTTTCTTTTTAGGAGTGGTATTTTCCTTTTCTTTAGCCATTAAAAATACTCCTCCCGATTACTTTGTTTCTTTGTGAAGAGTATGCTTGCGGCAGAACTTGCAGTGCTTGTTCATTTCAAGTCTGTCGGGGTCATTCTTCTTGTTCTTCTTGGAAACATAGTTTCGCTGCTTGCACTCAGTACAAGCTAAAGTAACCTTTACTCTCATATCGGCACCTCCTGAATTAGTACTTCTTCCGACTGAGCGGAGATAGGTTGTTTGCCTCCCTCGGACAAGGCAAAAAAATAAGCCTCAAACGAGGTAATTACATTATATCACGTTATTTTCACGTTGTCAAGCGTTTTCGGAAAAATTTTTCATACAATTAAAAAGAGAAATATTGCCTGTATATGTTTTGATGACAGTTGATGAATTGTGCGTGATAAAATTATATAAAAGCACAAAAAATCAGTTAATGAGTACTATACATCATTGAAATTGTTGATTTTTTACAGTATAATATAAACAATGAAAAACAAAGTGCGAAAGTTGCACATAAGGTGCGAATTATTATCATTATATTTTATGGAGGAAAAGTAAAATGAAAAACAAGGTTATGAAGAGACGTGTAGCAGCAATGGCTTCTGCTGCTGTAATGTCAGTATCATGTATGTCGGCATTCATGAACAATTATATATTTGTTCCTAACGATTCAGCTGTAACAGCATTTGCAGCTGACAGTGTATCAATTCTGCAATCCGTAGGTTTTGCCGAAGGTATCTATGCTACATGGTCGGCAGTATCGGGAGCAGACGGCTACAACGTTTACGTTGATGGTGTTCAGATTGATTCAATGCTCATCAGACAGTATGCAGGCTACATGAGAGCTGACGCAGTAGGTCTTACGGCAGGTACTCATACAATGAGAGTTGTTCCTGTTATCAGTGGTAAGGAAGATGCTTCAAAGGCTTCCGAGACAAAGGCAGACGCTTATGCCCATGACCGTTCAGGATATGCTTTTGCAGATGGTCATATGCCCGGTGCTTATAATTCAGACGGTACATTGAAGAATAATGCGGTTGTTGTTTATGTAACGAACGAAAACAAGGATTCAGTAAGTGTTACACTTCCTGACAAAAAGGGCAATGACACAGCAATTACAGGTGTTCAGAATATCATCACTAATCTTAAGAGTAATGATTATGCACCTCCTGTAGCAATCAGATTTATCGGAAATATCGAAGACCCTGCCAATATGCCGAGTGGTGACCTTTATGTTGACGCAGTAACGTGTGGTCTTACAGTGGAAGGTATCGGCAATGATGCAACATTCAACGGTTTCGGTCTTGTTATCAAAAATTCATCAGATATTGAAGCAAGAAATATTGGTTATATGAACTGCGACAGTAAAGAAAAAGATGACTGCGGACTTCAGCAGAGTGACTCATATTGTTGGATTCATAACTGTGATTTCTTTTATGGCAATGCAGGTTCAGATGCTGACCAGGCAAAAGGCGACGGTGCTTTGGATACAAAGAAATCACATCATATAACACATTCCTACAATCATTTCTTTGATAACGGAAAGTGTAATCTTCAGGGTGCAAATTCAAGTGATACATCAAACTACATTACATATCACCACAACTGGTATGACCACTCTGATTCACGTCATCCAAGAGTAAGAGTTGCAACAGTTCATGTATACAACAACTACTATGACGGCAATGCAAAGTATGGTATCGGTTCGACCACAGATTCCGATATTTTTGCAGAAAACAACTACTTCCGTAACTGCAAGAATCCTATGATGATTTCAGGTCAGGGTACAGATGCAGCAGGTGAAGGAACATTCAGCGGTGAAGTAGGCGGAATGATTAAGGCTTTCGGCAATATTATTGAAGGTGGCGTTTTCGTTCCTTATTCAGAAAATAATACACAGTTTGATGCTTATGATGCAAAGTCAAGAGATGAGCAGGTTCCCTCCTCTGTTAAGGCAGCAGACGGCGGTGCAACATATAACAACTTTGATACAGCAAGTGATTTCTACAGCTATAATCTTGATGCTGCTGAAGATGTTCCGTCAATTGTCACATCTAAGGCAGGACGTGTTGACGGTGGTGACTTCAAGTGGCAGTTTGACAACTCGGTTGACGATGAAAGTTATGCAGTAAATCAGCCACTTAAAGATGCTCTCCTTTCCTATGATGATTCAATTTTAGCTATCGGAAGCGGTTTCAAGGACGATAATACAAATCCACCTGTTGTTACAACAATTTCAACAGTACAGCCTCCGCAGACGACAACAACTGTAACAACAGCTCCGCCCGTAGTAAATCCTCCTGTTGTAACAGACAACGTTATATATGCTTCACCGAACGGCAAGGGCGACGGTAAAACAGCTGATACACCTACAGACGCTCTTACAGCTATAAAGTCGGTACAGGCAGGCGGTACAATTTACCTCCTCGAAGGTACTTATAATTATAAAGAAACAATTCTCATTGAAGAAAGCAATGCAGGCAAAGCAGGTGCTTATAAGACAATTTCAGCATATCCGGGTGCAAAGGTTGTATTTGACTTTGAGGGTCAGGCAGTTTCAGGCTCGGCAAGAGGTTTTGTCCTTGACGGTTCATACTGGCATTTCTACGGTTTTGAAATCAAGAATGCAGGCGATAACGGTATGCTTCTCTCAGGTGACAACAACGTCATAGAAATGATGGTATTCAATGACAACGAAGATACAGGTCTTCAGCTTTCACGTTATCAAACTTCATATAACACAATAGCACAGTGGCCTTCAAATAACCTTATCAAGAACTGTACTTCAAAGAACAACTGTGATGAAGCTACAATGGAAAATGCCGACGGTTTTGCTGCAAAGCTTACCTGCGGTGAGGGCAACGTATTTGACGGCTGTATGTCTTACAATAACTCTGACGACGGCTGGGATTTATATGCAAAGACTGAAACAGGTCCTATTGGTGTAGTTACAATAAAGAACTGTGTAGCATTCAGAAACGGCTTTACAGAGGACGGCAGAGGTTATGGCGACGCTGACGGTAACGGTTTCAAACTCGGCGGCGGCGGTGTCGGTACAAGACACGTTGTTGAGAACTGTCTTGCATTTGAAAACCTCAACTGCGGTTTCACTGACAACAATAACCCGCTCTTTGGCGATATGAAAGACTGTACAGCTTATAACAACGGTATAGGCGGTAACGGTAAGGCTAACTATATGGTTTACAGATGTGCTTCAGATGCTACATTTGCAAACATGGTTTCATACACAAACACAAGCAGGGTTTCAAAGACAAATGCTGCCGGAATCAAGCTTTCAAACGATAAGTTTGTAGGCAAGATGACAAATTCAATTTACTACAACAGCAAATATTATTTTGCACAGTCCGAAACAATGACAAACGGTGCTAAACTCGGTGATGTAGTAACTCCTGTTGATTCCGACTTTATCACACTTGATGTTCCTGCTATGGGTACAGATTTCCATACAGCATGGAGAAATGCAGACGGTTCACCGAATCCTAAGGGCTTCGCTGAAACCGCTTCAAACAGTGCATATAAGGAACTCGGTTACAAGATGTCAAATGGCACATCACAGCCCCCTGTTTCCACACAGACAACCGCTTCCACAAACAGCACAACCACTACTACAACCACTACAGCTACTACTAAAACTCCCGTTGTTGCAGGCGGATACGTTCATGACTTCACAGTCAACGGTACATCAAGCAGTTTCTATACAATTACAGGTAACCTCTCTACATCAAAAGGCACTGTAAATTATAACGGTCTTACCCTCAAACAGTGCCTCAAGATGGAAAGTGCTACAAATATTACTTTCAATTCAGCATCAGCAGGCAAATTTACACTTGTATTTGCTGAACCTGTCGCAACAATCAAGATTGACGGTACTAAGTATACATCATCAGGCGACGGAATAATTACAGTTGACCTTACAGCAGGAAATCATACAGTTACAAAGGCAGATTCCTCAAGTCTGTTCTATATGGTTTATTCCGCAGAAGTTACTTCTTCAAAGAAAATGGGTGATGCAGACGAAAGCGGTGATGTAGGTATAAATGACGCTGTACTTATCATGCAGTCCATTGTAAATCCTGACAAATATCAAATGTCAGAACAGGGAAAAGTCAATGCAGACGTTGTTGACAACGGTAACGGAATTACAAACGCAGACGCACTTGCTATTCAGTACGTTGAATCCAAAACAATTACTTATGAAGCATTCCCGATAACATCAGCTGAGCTTGATGCTCTTGGTGAATAAAGACATACAAGACTCCCTCAAATATAATGATATAATGAAAGAAGGAACTCAAAGAGTTCCTTTTTTCACGTTTATATACAGAAAAAAGGACGGCTGAAAACCGTCCTTTTATAATTTTACTGCTTGGCAACAGGTAAATCTTCCTGAGAGATAGTTTTACATTCAACCATCTGAATGGTAAGAGCATCACTGGCTGTTATTCCGTCGCCACGGTTGTAAACGTCTGCATTAAGCTTGCCCTGTTTTGACATTTGATATTTGTCGGGGTTTGCGATGTACTGCATGATAAGTACAGCGTCATTTATACCTACATTACCGTCACCGTCTGAATCGCCAATTTTGTCGGAGAAAGTTTCTTTTTCGGAAACTGTTACTGTAAATGTAAGGAGGTTATGCATAACTCTGTAATCGGATTTGTAATCATCTGTACATTTTACTTTTATTGTGTAAGTTCCTGCTTTTGTGCTGTCAAATTCGTGTGTATTTACGATGAAAGCTTCAGGATAGTCAGAGGGGTTTACATGATTGAATATAAGGTCAACACCGTCTTTTCCGTTTACTCCTAATTCATGAGTCATGCTTACATCAAGACCTGTCAAATCAAGTTTTTCTCCGATTGTATACTGTGTCTTTTTGGGTGCTGAATTAAGATTCAATTTTCCTTCGGCTAAAGTTGTAGCAGTAATTGTAACAGTCGGGTCGTTGCTGGCAGTTGTTGTTGTGTTTTCGGGTTTTCCTGTTGTCTGCCATGGTTTTATGCCTGATTCGGGAAAAACATAGTCCTCGGGGCAAACATATACTGCAAAAGTTGCAATTCCTTTGAATCCATATTCTATTTTATTGTAATATGGAATGAATCCGTCTTCTGCTGTATAGTAATTATTTCCTTCATTTGTATAGCCTTCGGGAATGTTGAGCATTGCAAGCTGATATGTTTTATATGAATCGGGGCTGTCCATTACATAATCAATGTCAATCTGGTGACCGCATTTGTCAGATGAAGTCCATGATTCAATTATGCATGCATTGTTGTTATCATAAAGCTGTAATTCTGCACCGCTGATTTTTTCGCCTGTTATAATATCAATTGCAAAACACATAGCTGTAAAGTGACCTGTATATTTTCCGTTGGAATCAGGAGCAGGGAGTGTTGTATTGACAGGAGTATCTGTATCTCCTGTTGCAGTTGTTGTATAAATCGGGTGACGTGTACCGGAAGAAACTTCTTTTTCTGTTGTCTGAGTGGTATTTGTATCTTCTGTTGTTGTGGTAGTAGTTGTTGTTGTGTTGATTGAAGGAAGTTCAGGACCTGTTGTTTTTATAGGTTGAGTCTGATTTGTGGGAACAACATAAACAACCAGTTCTACGTCGCCTGAGAAGTCGGGAGTGATTTTTATATTTTCTTTTGATTCTCTTGAATAGTCAAACATATATCCTTCGGGCAGACTGTAAGTTTCAAGGTTATATACTGCTTCAGGTTCGTTTTGGTACAATAAACATCTTATATCTTCTATGATGTGAGGTTCATCTCCGGAAGTGTACCATGATTTACGACAGCCTAACGGACCTGAAAAGACCATATGTGCACCCTCAACCTGTTTTCCTGTTGTGCTGTCAATTATACTGCACGATGCATTGAAATGTTTTTCGTATGCACGGTCGAGTGAAATTGTAAGTGTGTTGGTATTACGTGAAAAATCTTCATTTCTTATATGCCAGTCACCTGCGTCAACTATGTGGTCTATTATCATGGTTTCATTTCCACGATAGGTATATTCTTCGGGGATGTGTTTAAGTACGGCAGTAAGCAGAAACATTGAGCTTGTGTCTTCAAGGGTATAGCTTATGTTCGGAAGTGTGAATGTACCTGTTTCGGTAGTAGTCCATATGCCGAAATCACGTTTTATTACTTTGCTGTCGGGTGCTTCTGTTTCAACAAATCTTACCTGTACATCTTCAATAGGTTCTCCCGTTTTTGAATCAACTACATTTACTGTGATAGCACGGTTGTCTTTTATCGGGAAATCAGCAGTTGTTTCCCCCTGTTTTCCTGCTGTTGTGACAGTATACAAACGGTTATGGATAGTTGCTTCTCCCGATTCCGGTTCGGTGTAGGCTAATTGAAAATCATCTGGAATTGATGTTGCTGTTTGTGTGTATTCGTCTTGTTCGCCTGCATATGCTCTTGTGTAATTTGCAGGTATTACGTTTATGTCTGATTTCATTGGTGTCTGAACGGGTGAAGCACTTACTGACAACGGGGTCAGTGCAGAAAGTGCGGTTGTTAATGCTGTCAGCATTGACAATGATGTTTTTCTTAACATAATGATTCCTCCTTTTAAGGTGTAAACCTTTGTTTACTTATTAGACTTCCTTAATTTTCATTTATCTCACAGAAAAATAATTTTTGTATCATTTGACGAATAATTACAATTATATTTATCTATTTTGCATATTAAGACTTTGCTTTAAATAAAAGTTATGTTTATAGTGATATTTACACTTGAAAAAAACTTTAGTGTATGTTATAATAATGTATTATCTGATTTTTATCGAATGAGAGGAAAGAAATTTTGAGTGAGAACAATTTGATTACAGATGACATAATACGTATTTTAGGAAACAGGAAATGTAAGGCTTATGTACGGAGTTTCGGTTGTCAGCTGAATGTTTCGGACGGTGAGAAGATAAAAGGTGTTCTGAAAAAAATCGGGTACGGTTTTACTGAGAACGAGCATGAAGCCGATATTATTATACTTAATACGTGTGCTGTGCGTGAAAGTGCGGAGGACAGGGTTTTTGGAATAATAGGCAGTATGAAGAAACTCAAAGAGGAAAAACCGTCGCTTATTATCGGAATTGCAGGGTGCATGACAGCACAGGAACACATTTCGGAAAAAATCAAGAAATCATATCCGCAGGTTGATTTTGTAATGGGAACGTCTGCAATAAACGCACTTCCGTCATTGCTTCTTGACTGTCTGAAAGGAAAGAAATTTTCCGCTGATATAAGCGAATACGACAGTTTTTCCGAAGCTGTGGAGCAGGTGCGTGAAAGTTCTTTCAAAGCGTCTGTACCGATAATGTTCGGCTGTAATAATTTCTGTACATACTGTATCGTTCCGTATGTAAGGGGACGTGAAAGAAGTCGCCGTTCGGAAGATATAATAAAAGAAGTCAGACAGCTTGTCCGTGACGGCTACAGGGAAATAATGCTTCTCGGACAGAATGTAAATTCATATGGAAATGACCTTGAAAGAGACATGAGTTTTCCGAAGTTACTGCGTGAACTGAATAAAATTGACGGTGATTTTATAATAAGGTTTATGTCGTCTCACCCGAAAGATGCTTCAAAGGAGCTTGTTGACACTATTTTTGAATGTGAAAAAGTGGCAAAGCATCTTCACCTGCCGTTGCAGAGCGGAAGCAACAGTGTGCTTGAACGTATGAACCGACGTTATAACGCTGAACAGTATCTTGAAATTGTTGGCTATATACGAAGCTGTGACTCTGATTTTTCAATTACTACTGATTTGATTGTGGGATTTCCGAACGAGACAAATGAGGAATTTGAAGATACTCTTGACATAATAAAACGTGTGAAATACGATAATATATATTCGTTTATCTATTCAAGAAGAACAGGCACAAAAGC
>CAMWGS010000052.1 GCA_947173865.1 uncultured Ruminococcus sp. | reverse complement strand
GACCTACACTCAGCGGTTTTCTTGAAGATATAGTCCTTTATACAGAAGCAGACCGTGATGACAATTCAGAGGATAAAGTTACACTTATGACGGTTCATTCCGCAAAGGGTCTTGAATATGAGAATGTTTTTGTAATCGGTATGGAAGAAGGAATTTTCCCGAGTTCACGTTCTTTTGACAATGAAGAAGACCTTGAGGAAGAACGTCGTCTCGCATATGTTGCTATAACCCGTGCAAAGAAAAAACTTTACCTTACAAGTGCAAGACAGCGTATGCTTTTCGGACAGATACACAGAAACGTTACTTCACGTTTTATGCGTGAAATCGGAAACGAACTAATAGAAAAGCATGACAACGCCGCAAGAATGAAAAATAAAATAAATGAAAACGATAATCCCGTTACTGCTGTACATTCCTCAACTCTTCAGCAGCAACTTGCAAGAAACAGAATGCATTCCGTTACTCCGTCAAAGATGGAAAACGCTTCATATTCGGCAGGTGAAAGAGTTCAGCATAATGTTTTCGGTGAGGGAACAGTTATTTCCTCAAAGGCTATGGCAAACGATGCTCTGCTTGAAATAGCGTTTGACAAGGCAGGTACAAAGAGAATAATGGCTAATCATGCGAAGCTTAAAAAGCTTTGATAAAAAATAAGGAGTAAATTTTATGAGAAAAACAAAAATTGTCTGCACAATCGGTCCTGCTACTGATGATAAGAATATCATGCGTGAGCTTATGCTTGCAGGTATGAATGTGGCACGTTTCAACTTTTCACACGGGGAATATGAAACACATGAACAGCGTTTCCGTATGGTTGAGGAACTCCGTAAGGAACTTGATTTACCGATTGCCACCCTCCTTGATACAAAAGGTCCTGAAATCCGTCTCGGAAAGTTCGTTGACGACAAGCCCGTTGAAATTTACGACGGAGACCTTTATGTTCTCACAACAGAAGATATTCTCTGCGACAATCAGAAGGGAAGTATAAGTTTTAAAAAACTCCCCCGTGATGTAAGTATAGGAACAAGAATTCTGATAAATGACGGTGTTATTGAACTTCTTGCGGAAAAAGTCACACAGAATGAGATAACCTGTCGTGTAATTCACGGCGGAACACTTTCCAACAACAAGGGAATAAATGTTCCCGGAGTAAAGCTTTCAATGCCCTATCTCAGTGAAAGTGATATGAACGACCTTGAATTCGGTGCAAAAATGGGATTTGATTTCATTGCCGCAAGTTTTGTGCGTACTGCTGCCGATATAAATTATTTGAGAAAGTTCACTCATAGTCTTGGCTGGTTTGACGTGCGTATAATCGCAAAAATAGAGAATACCGACGGTGTTGAGAATATCGACGAAATTCTTGAAGCTGCCGACGGTATTATGGTAGCAAGAGGTGACATGGGTGTTGAAATACCGTTCGAGCGTATACCTGCAATTCAGAAGGAACTTATTCACAAGGGTTACAATGCAGGCAAGCAGGTTATTACAGCTACTCAGATGCTTGAATCAATGATAACAAATCCACGTCCTACCCGTGCGGAGATTACAGACGTTGCCAACGCCATCTATGACGGCACAAGTGCTATTATGCTTTCGGGAGAAACGGCAGCGGGTGCGTATCCTGTTGAAGTAGTAAAGACAATGGCCTTAATTGCCGAAACTACGGAAAACAATATTGACTATAAAGGTGAATTTGCGTCACGCCGTACAGAACCCAACAGCAATATTGCTGAAGCTATCGCACACGCAACTGTTACAACTGCACACGACCTCAACGCAAGGGCAATTATTACTGTCTCACTCTGCGGACAGACAGCAAGACTTATTTCAAAATATCGTCCCTTATGTCCTATTATATGCTGTACTACAGGTGAAACCGCACAGCGTCAGATGAATATGAGCTGGGGTGTTATACCGCTGATTATTGGTGAAAAGCACAGCACAGACGAGCTTTTTTCTGCGGCTGTTGAAGCGGCAGAATCTCACGGTCTTGCACAGGACGGTGATATAGTTACCATTACGGCTGGTGTACCTATCGGCGTTTCGGGAAGTACCAATATGCTTAAAGTTGCAAAAATCGGAAAATAATATAAAAAAGTCCCCTCTGTTATGAGGGGATTTTTTTGTCTTTCAGATTTCTATAATATATTTTTCAAATGCGTTTACAACAGTAGTTTCACCGATTATCTGTGTACGTCTGAAATTTCCGTAAGTCCTGTGTACATGACCGTGAATAAAAAATTTCGGGTTATATTTCTGAATAAGTTTATTAAAACACTCAAAACCACTGTGTGTCAAATCGTCCATATCGTTTATGTTTCTGGCAGGAGCGTGTGTCAGCAGAATGTCAAAACCTTTGTTTTTCATCAGGCTTAAACGGCGTTTTCCGATACGGCGTTGCATTTCTTTTTCTGTAAACTGGAAATATCCGTTGCCGTACTTCATAGAACCGCCGAGACCGAAAATTCTTATTCCATTGTAATTAATGATTTTGTCGTCAATACAAATACAGCCTTCGGGAGATTTCTGTAAATAATGTTCGTCGTGGTTGCCGTGAACGTACAGAACATCAACATTAGTCATGGTTGCAAGGAAAGTCAGATATTCGGAATTCAAATCACCGCATGAAAGTATAAGGTCTATACCGTCGGTTTTGGATTTGTCCCAGTAGTCCCATAGTGAACGGCTTTCCTCGTCGGCAATTACAAGTATTTTCATTTAAGTATAAATTCTGCTATATCGGACGGTGTTTCCGCTATGAAGTCAGCACCTGCGTTTTCAAGTTCATCACGTTCTCTGAATCCCCATACACAGCCTATAGAAGATATTCCTGCATTTTTGGCAGTCTGAATGTCAACGTTGCTGTCACCAATCATGAATACGTGATTATCTTCGGGAAGTCCGGAGATTATTTCTGATATAATTGCAGTATCGGGTTTTTTCGGACGTTCGGAACAGCCGCCGAGAACTTTTATAAAATCGTATTCGGAAAGAAGTTTCCCTACAATCTGACGTGCGAAATTCTGCGGTTTGTTGGTTGCGACGGCAAGAGTGACATCATTTTCCTTGAGAATATCAAGACATTTTTTCATTCCGTCATAGAGATTTGTTTTGTCAAGAAAGTGTTTTCCGTAGTATTCGCTGAAAATTTCAAGAAGCTTTTCGGTATCGTTTTTTTTGTCGTCGGGCAACGCACGGTAACAAAGTTTCTGAACACCGTTTCCGACAAATTTTTTATAGCTTTCATAAGGGTGAATGGGATAACCGAGTTGTTTGAGAGCGAAGTTTGTAGCGTCGGCGAGGTCACAAAGGGTATCGGCAAGAGTGCCGTCAAGGTCAAAGATAGCTGTTATCATAATTATTTCTCCTTTTTACAGAATACACATACAGTCGCCGAAACTGAAAAATCTGTATTTTTTGTCAACGGCTGTTTTGTATGCGTTCATGGTATTTTCGTAACCCATAAATGCAGAAACAAGCATAATCAGTGTACTTTCAGGCAGGTGGAAATTGGTAATAAGACCGTCAATGCACTTGAACTTATAGGACGGATAAATAAAAATGTCCGTATATCCTTCATGTGCGGAAATTTCGTTGTAGAAAGTGGCAACACTTTCAAGAGTACGGCAGGCGGTAGTGCCTACAGCTATAACACGTCCGCCGTTGGCTTTTGTTTCGTTTATCAAATCGGCTGTTTCCTGCGGAAGAAAATAATGCTCACTGTGCATTTTATGGTTCAGAACATTGTCCTCTTTTACGGGACGGAAAGTTCCGAGACCTACATGAAGTGTTACAAAAGCTGTTTTTATACCTTTTGCATGAAGTTCGTCAATCGTTTCGGGAGTGAAGTGAAGTCCAGCGGTGGGGGCGGCTGCCGAACCGAGTTCACGGGAATACACTGTCTGATAACGTTCTTTGTTTTCGAGTTTTTCGGTAATGTACGGGGGCAGCGGCATCTGTCCTATATTTTCGAGTGCGGTGAAGAAATTACCCTCACACTCAAATTTGACTATTCTGTTTCCGTCTTCCTTAGCTTCCACTACTTCCGCAATAAGTCTGCCGTTTCCGAAAGAAAATTTAACTCCTACTTTTGCTTTTTTTGCAGGACGAAATATAATTTCCCAAAGCTTGTCGCCTTTTTGTTCAAGTAACAGAAATTCAATAAAAGTTCCGTTTTCAATTTTTTCACCGTAAAGTCTTGCGGGAATAACACGTGAGTCGTTCATTACCAGCAAATCACCTTTTTTAAGATGACTGCATAAATTATAGAAATGGTCGTGTTCAACCGCACCTGTCTGACGGTTCACGCACATCATTCTTGAGGAATTTCTCGGTTCAACGGGAGTCTGTGCAATTAATTCCTCAGGCAAATCATAGTAAAAATCAGATTTTAAAAGTTCCATATTATAATATCTCTCCTAAAAAGTTTTCATCAGTCCATATTGTAGCGTGGTGAAGTTTCGTTATTACGGCACTCATGTTTTTCGTAATATCCGATAAGTTTTCCATTGTCGTCACGCAGTGCAATCATATATACGTCTTTGTTTTCCTTTTCGTTATGGAATGTGAAAACCCTGTTGTTTTCGGAATTTTCACCGAACCATGAAACAACCATTTTTATAATGCTGTTTGATTCTTCATTGTGACAGGCAAGAATCGAGTGTCCGACAAGTGAAGCACCGCCACGTTTGCTGTATCTTTCAACGGCTGACGGATTCATATAAATAATTGTATGGTTGGTATCACATATAACCACAGGCATACTGTCTGCGTCTATGACGCTTTTGAAAAAGGCTGAAAGTTTCATGTAAAGTCCTCCTTAAATTCTTGTTGCAAGCAGTTCCGAGTATTTGTTTCTGAACTGTTCAAACCGGTTATTGTCAATTGCTTCACGGATTTTTTCCGTAAGAGTATTATAGAAGTAAAGGTTATGCTGAACCGCAAGTCTGCCTGCGAGCTGTTCGTTTGCCTTGAACAGATGACGTATATAAGCTCTTGAAAAGTTACGGCAGGTCGGGCAGTCGCACTGTTCGTCAACTGGACGGGGGTCAGTTTCGTAACACTTGTTACCAAGATGCATTATACCGCTCCACGTGAAAACAGTGGCATGACGTGCGTTTCTGCTTGGCATAACACAATCGAACATATCAACACCCCTTGCAACTGCTTCAATGATGTTGGACGGAGTACCGACACCCATTAAGTAGCGTGGTTTGTTTACAGGCATATAAGGCTCTACAACGTCGATAATACGGTACATTTCTGAAGTTTCCTCACCGACGGCAAGTCCGCCGATAGCATATCCGTCGAGGTCAAGCTTTGCGATATCTTCCATGTGTTTTATACGCAGGTCGTCAAAAGTCGAACCCTGATTTATTCCGAAAAGCATCTGATGCTTGTTGATTGTGTCTGGCAGACTGTTCAGGCGTGTCATTTCCTCTTTACAGCGGTAAAGCCAGCGTGTAGTACGTTCTATGGAGTTAAGCACATACTTATAAGGAGACGGATTTTCAATACATTCATCAAAAGCCATAGCAATTGTAGAGCCTAAATTGGACTGTATCTGCATACTTTCCTCAGGACCCATGAAAATTCTGTGACCGTCTATATGCGATGCAAAATAAACGCCTTCTTCTTTTATCTTACGGAGCTTTGAAAGTGAAAATACCTGAAAGCCGCCTGAATCGGTAAGAATAGGCTTGTCCCAGTTCATGAATCTGTGCAGACCTCCCATCTGTTTTATGACCTTGTCTGTCGGGCGTAAGTGTAAGTGATATGTATTGCAGAGTTCTACCTGAGTTTTCAGACCTTTCAGGTCAACGGACGATATACCGCCCTTTATAGCGGCAGCAGTACCGACATTCATGAAGCATGGTGTCTGAAAAGTACCGTGAACGGTTTCCACCTGTCCACGACGTGCTTTGTTTTCTGTTTTAAGTAATGTAAACATTATTTTCTCCTTTTGTTTTATCGGGATATCTGTAAAGCCAGTTATCGCCGTGATAGTTATTTATATTGTTCATAAGCCTGATGATATATTCTTTATCTTCGGGTTTTGGATAACGTACGTGAGCCTCTCCGAAATTAAAACTTTTTGGGATTTTCCATTCCAGTCTCCGTCTTTTACCGTCTGGAAGAAGAACACAATCATTTGCCCATGCAAGTATATTTACATCATATTCAATGTTGTCAAAAGACTGATATTCACGGAATACAACAGCTTTCTTATACCAACCTACAACAGATATGGCATTTTTTTTACTTGGATTAGGTGCAAACCACACAACAAGCACATCATCTGCCATGACTTCATCTTTAAGGTCTTTACAGCCAATGATATTTTCAATGTGAATCTGATTGGCTTCTTTACCATTTGTTGATTTTGTTTCAACAAATCCGAAACAGGCTTCATTGCCATGCAAATTTTGTATCTTGAAATTATACTCTTCACCAGCATGACCTGTCCGCATTGTATAAGCGTTTTTGCTGTATGGTATATCTTTTTTATATACTTCGCCGTTGTCTATTCCCTTATACCAGTTCATGTAGCTTATCTTGCAGAAGAGTATCTTTTCCCAGTTCCACATATTCATTCTCCTTTAAAAAATTTTCAAAACCCCTTGACATAACAAAACTAAAGTGATATTATTATAGACAAGGTAGAGGTGCGGTCAAAAATAGTACCTGAATATCGGATAACCGGTCCTTTGATATTCAGCGAAAGGTGCGACTGCCGAAGGATTGTTTTTGGTAAATTCAGTTCTGGTCACTGGCTTAACAGGCTTTTGACTGTCATCATACAATGATGGAGTGCTATCGCATATAATTTTTTGTATGCCGACATTTCTATTATAACGTATGGTGAACCTGTTTGCAACAGGTTTTTATTATTTTTGTAAAAATTTACAAGGAGATGTTTTTTATGAAACAGTATAATGTAGGTATCATAGGTGCAACGGGTATGGTTGGACAGAGATTCGCCACTTTGCTTGAAAATCACCCGTGGTTTAATGTAAAGGTTCTTGCAGCTTCACCGAGAAGTGCGGGAAAAACATACGAAGAAGTAGCAGGAAACCGTTGGAAAATGGCAGTACCAATGCCAGAATCCATGAAGAATATGGTGCTTCTTGACGCAACATCAGACATCGAAAAAATCGCAGGAATGGTAGACTTCTGTTTCTGTGCGGTTGATATGAAGAAAGACGAAATCAAGGCTCTTGAAGAAGCTTATGCAAAGGCAGAGTGTCCGATAGTTTCAAACAATTCTGCACACAGATTTACTCCCGATGTTCCTATGGTTGTGCCTGAAATCAATCCCGACCACATAGAAATCATAAAGGCACAGAGAGAACGTCTCGGCACTAAGAGAGGTTTTATAGCAGTAAAGTCAAACTGTTCCATTCAGAGTTACGTGCCTGCACTTCACCCGCTCAGAAAGTTTGGTCTTAAGAATGTACTTGCTTGTACTTATCAGGCAATTTCGGGAGCAGGCAAGAATTTTGAGACATGGCCCGAAATGGTTGACAACCTCATTCCGTACATTGGCGGAGAAGAAGAAAAGTCCGAACAGGAACCGCTCAAAGTATGGGGTACTATTGAAGGCAACGAAATTGTAAAGGCTTCCACACCTTCAATCACAACGCAGTGTCTCCGTGTACCTGTTTCAGACGGTCACACAGCTGCCGTATTTGTAAGCTTTGAACAGAAACCCACTAAGGAAGAAATTCTTAATCTCTGGGCAGATTTCAAGGGTGTACCTCAGGAACTTGAATTACCGTCAGCACCCAAGCAGTTCATTCACTATTTCGAGGACGACAACAGACCACAGGCTAAGCTTGACAGAAATCTTGAAAACGGTATGGCAGTGTCAACAGGTCGTCTCCGTGAAGATACACAGTATGATTATAAATTTGTATGTCTTTCACACAATACACTGAGAGGTGCTGCAGGCGGTGGTGTTCTTCTCGCCGAACTTCTTGCGGCAAAGGGCTATTTTGACTGATGAACTTTGATATAAAACCCACTTCGCTTTATGAAACTGATACGGCGTACTCACTAACAAAAGAGCTTATGGAATACCATGACGCACTTGATATATTTACAATGACACCACAGCGTTTCAGAGAACTCATTGAAACAGGTGCATTGATGAGTTTCATTGCATATATTGACAATGAACCTGTCGGCGTAATGAATATGTTCTATAAGTATACTACTTTTTCGGGCAGAAAAATTATTTATATTGAGGATTTGTATTCCCGTAAAGAGTACAGGGGTTGCGGAATCGGTGGAAAGTTTCTTGAAAAGGCAAAGGAAATTGCAATTGCTGACGACTGTGAACAGATAGAGCTGAAGTGTGCCGTATGGAACAGCAGTTCTGTCGGGTTCTATGAGTCTCACGGAATGAAACAGGAAAAAGAATGGCAGGTTTATACGTTGAATAAATCATCTTTCTGAAAGGAGAGTTTTTATAATGAAAAACACAATTTTTACTGGTGCTGGTATTGCTATTATCACACCTTTCAATAAGGACGGTTCTGTTAATTACGACCGTCTCGGAGAAATGATTGATTATCAGATTGAAAACGGTACAGATGCAATTATTATCTGCGGTACTACAGGTGAATCCTCTACAATGACAGATGAGGAACATCTTGAATGTATCCGTTATGCAGTTGAAAAGACAGCCAAGAGAGTGCCTGTAATTGCAGGTACGGGAAGCAATGACACAAAGTATGCCATTGAACTTTCAAAGGAGGCTGAAGCAGTAGGTGCGGACGCTTTACTGCTTGTTACTCCTTACTACAACAAGACGACACAGAAAGGTCTTGTTATGCATTTCAATGCCATTGCAGACGCTGTCAATATTCCGATTGTTCTCTACAACATTCCCGGCAGAACAGGCATGGGCTTTGATGTAAGTACAGTAAAGGAACTTGCAAAGCACAAGAATATTGTTGCTATAAAGGAAGCAAGCGGAAACATCAGTTATTGTGCAAAGCTTCTTGCCGAGTGCGGTGACGTTATCGACGTTTACAGCGGTAACGACGATATGGTAGTACCGCTTATGTCACTCGGTGCAAAGGGCGTTATTTCTGTAGCTTCACACGTTATTCCGAAGCAGATGCACGATATGGTGCAGTATTGTCTTGACAATAACTTTGCAGAGGCAACAGAACTCCAGCTTGAATATCTCGACCTTATAAACGCTCTCTTTATTGAAGTAAACCCGATTCCTGTAAAGGAAGCCGTAAACATGACAGGCGTTGACGTTGGTTCATGCCGTATGCCTTTGTGCGATATGTCCGACGAACACAAGGAAATTTTGAGGGCAAAGCTCGAAAAGCACGGTCTTATTAAATAATGAATTGCAGATTTTGCGGTTATTATGTCAGTCGTGGAATGAAAATCTGCGGACACTGCGGAAATGACCCTGACGGACTGAAAAAAACAAGACTGATGACAATATCAAAAATTATTTCAGTGGTAGCTGTTCTTATTTCGATTATTACCATTATTTTCAATAGTGATTGGCAATATGAATTTCTTAAAACTTTCAGTTTTATGGAAAAGCATGAGGGAGACGACGGCTGTGGCTCTGTTTTAGACCTTGCGTGGTTTGTTTTACTTTTTGTATTTCTTTTTACTGTTTCCGCACTTTTCAGAGTAAAAAGATGTAATTTCGGACTCTATCTAACTTCTTCACTTCTCCTTATCCCACCCGCAATATTATTTTTTATTGACGAGAATGATGTATTTATGTATACTTTTCCGTGCATATTACTTACACTTTCGGCAGTAATCGCAAAAATTGACAAGCAAAATCAAAAAATTAAAAATAAAAAACAGGAGCTGAAAAAATGACAAATATAGCCATATGCGGTGCTAACGGCAAAATGGGCAAGACCATTTATAACTGCATCAAAGAGCGTGAGGACTGTACGGTTGTTGCAGGAATCGACCTCTACACAGAAAAGTATGCGGATTTTCCGATAGTTGCAAATCCTTCTGAGCTTGAAGTAAAACCTGATGTTATTATTGACTTCTCAAATCCCGCTTCACTCGACGGACTTCTTGAATACTGTCTTGTAACAGGTACACCAATAGTTGTAGCATCAACAGGTTACAGTGATGAACAGATTCAGAAGATAAAAAATGCTTCACAGCAGATACCCGTATTTTTCACTTTCAATATGTCACTGGGAATAAATCTTCTTGTTGAACTTGCAAAGAAAGCAGCAAGTGTACTGGGCAATCAGTTTGACGTTGAAATAGTTGAAAAACATCACAATCAGAAAATCGACGCACCAAGTGGTACGGCAATTATGCTTGCTAACGCTATAAACGAAACTCTCGACAATTCAAAGCATTATGTTTATGACCGTCATTCACGCAGACAGAAACGTGAAAAGTCTGAAATCGGTATGCACGCCATAAGAGGCGGTACAATAGTAGGTGAACACGATGTTATCTTTGCAGGTCACGACGAAGTTATAACACTCTCACATTCCGCCGCT
>CAMWGS010000051.1 GCA_947173865.1 uncultured Ruminococcus sp. | reverse complement strand
ACAGGCTCTCGAACGTCTGCTTATGACAAACAACTTTCCCGAATTTACTTCACGGGTATGTCCCGCACTCTGTGAAAAAGCCTGTACCTGCGGACTTAACGGCGAACCTGTTTCGGTAAAGGAAAACGAAAACGCCATTATTGAAAACGGTTTTGCAAAAGGTCTTATAGTTCCGCAGATTCCGAAACTCAGAAGCGGTAAAAAAATCGCCGTAATCGGTTCGGGACCGTCGGGACTTGCAACAGCCGACACATTAAATAAAAGAGGGCATTATGTAACGGTATTTGAACGTTCGGACAGAATCGGCGGTCTGCTTATGTACGGAATACCGAACATGAAACTTGAAAAGAATATAATTGAACGCCGTGCGGAACTCATGAAAGCGGAAGGTGTACAGTTTGTCACAAATGCCGATGTCGGAAACAACAATTCCGCAAGTGATATTTTGGACAGTTTTGATGCTGTTGTTCTTGCGTGCGGTTCTTCAAATCCCCGAAACATTCAGGCAGACGGACGTGACGCAGAAGGCATTTACTTTGCGGTTGACTTCCTAAAAGCCACAACAAAAAGTTTACTGGACAGCGGACTTTCCGACGGAAATTATATCTCTGCAAAGGACAAAAACGTTGTTATCATAGGCGGAGGCGATACGGGAAACGACTGTGTCGGTACTTCCGTAAGACATGGCTGTAAATCGGTTGTACAACTTGAAATGATGCCTAAACTTCCAGACGAACGTACGGAAAACAATCCATGGCCCGAGTATCCGAGAGTGTGCAAAACTGATTACGGTCAGGAAGAAGCAATTGCCGTTTTCGGACACGACCCGAGAGTTTATGAAACTACTGTAAAAGAGTTCATAAAGGACGAAAACAACAGACTTTCAGGTATCAGGACAGTAAAGCTCCGTTTTGTGACTAATGCCGAAACAGGTCGGAAAGTTCCGCAGGAAATCGAAGGAAGTGAGCAGATAATTCCGTGTGAACTGTGTCTGATAGCCGCAGGATTTACAGGCTGTCAGAGCTATGTTGCGGAAGCTTTCGGTGTTGAACTTAATGAACGCACAAACGTCAGGACAGAAACGGGAAAATTTGCAACCAATATTGAAAATGTATTCACAGCAGGGGATATGCATATAGGACAGTCCCTTGTTGTACGTGCAATACGTGAGGGACGTGACGCAGCTGCGGAAATTGACAATTACCTTATGGAATATACAAATCTTAAATAACGGAGGTTTCTTTTATGGTTTGTTCTGAAAACGAAATTCTGCAATATGTGGAGGAAAATGACGTTAAATTTATAAAGCTCACTTTCTGTGACATAAACGGAAAATTAAAAAATATATCCATTCTTTCTTCCGAACTTGCATCGGTATTTGAACACGGTTCAAGAATAACGGCAAAGAAAATACAAGGTTTTTCGGGTGCGGACGGAAAAGATTTGTTTCTTTTCCCCGACCCACACACAATGACCGTTCTGCCATGGCGACCACAGCAGGGACGTGTTATAAGAATGTTCTGCTATATAAACTACGCCGACGGTACACATTTTGAGGGCGACGGAAGATATTTTCTTAAAAAAGCTATGAAAACCGCCGTTTCAAAGGGATACTGCTTCCGTTTCGGCACTTCCTGCGAATTCTGTCTTTTCCGTACAGATGAAAACGGTCTGCCGACAAAAGTTCCCCACGACTATGCAGGTTACTGCGACATCGCCCCCGACGACAAAGGTGAAAATATCCGCCGTGATGTCTGCATTACCCTTGAACAGATGGGAATACACCCCGTTTCTTCACGCCACGAAAGCGGAAACGGTCAGCACGAAATAGACTTCAATGCCGCATCTGCACTGAAATCAGCCGACACATTTTTAAGTTTCAAGTCTGCCGTAAAGTCAGTGGCACATCAGCACGGCGTACACGCAAGCTTCATGCCGAAACCTGTAAGAAACGACTGCGGAAACGGTATGCACATAAGTTTCAGTATTTTCAGGGACGGCGAACTTCTGAACAACGGAACATCAGACGATATTTCGTCTGTACTGAACAACGCAGCCGCAGGCATAATGAAATATATACGTGAATTTACCGTTTTTACAAATTCCACCGTAAACTCATACAGCCGTCTGGGAGAATTTTCCGCACCAAGAAATATAGTATGGTCACATGACGAAAACAACCAGCTAATAAGAATCGACAGCAATGAATCACCTGTTGTTCTCCGAGCGCCGGACTGTGCGTGCAATCCCTATTATGTTTTAGGGCTGATGATTTATGCCGCTCTCGAAGGAATAGAAAATAATCTTGAACTTCCTGCCGAAAATACCTGCAACGGTGAAAAACTGCCGTCGGATATTTCGGAAGCAGCGGAACTGGCAGAAAAATCGGAGTTTCTGAAAAAATACATTCCTGAAAAAGTTCTTGCACCTGTACTCTCCGAACGCCGTAACGAATGGAAAGAATATTCGTCCGCATATGACAAGGAGGCTTTCGAGGACAACAAATACTTCTACAGTCTTTAACGGAGGTTAGCTTTGGAAAACGTTCTTATAATTTCAAGCAATAAAAATGCCGGCGAAGTGCTTTCCGAATTTATGCGGGAATCATTTCACTGCAATATAAGGTCGGCGGAAACGGCATATCAGGCAAAGAACATTTTCGATTCAAATGCCCCCTGTGAGCTGGCACTGATATATGCTCCCCTTTCCGATTCGTCAGGAACGGAACTGGCTGAATACATTATAGAAAATACCGCAGCAAACTGCATATTTATCACAAAAGCGGAAAATGCCGAAAAACTGAGGGAACGTGCGGAAAAAACGGGTATCATAATAATAGGCAGACCTTTTAATAAGAGTACGCTCTATCAGCTTGCAAAAACAATAGATATAGCTATGCACCGTTCATGGAAACTTTATGAAGAAACCGTAAGGCTTGAACGTAAAATAGACGAAATCCGCATGATTGACAAGGCAAAATTCATGCTTATGCAGTACAGGAAAATGACGGAAGAAGAAGCTCATGTATATCTTGAACAGTATGCAATGAACAACCGCAGAAAAAAAGTCATAGCGGCATCGGAGATAATTGATAAAATAAATGAACAGTATTTGTAAAGGCGGTAATATTTATGTTTGACGAAATGCACGAGGAGTGCGGAGTTTTCGGAATATACGAAAAAAATACGGCAGATGTTGCCTCGTCCGTATATTTCGGGCTGTACGCACTCCAGCACAGAGGACAGGAAAGCTGTGGCATTGCAGTATGTGACGACGGCGTTATAAACCACAAAAAAGCTGACGGTCTTGTATCGGAAGTTTTCAGCCGTGAGGAACTCAACAGGCTCGGTAAAGGAAATATGGCGGTAGGTCACGTAAGATATTCGACATTCGGCGGAAAAAACCACAACAACATACAACCGCTTGTTATTCGTCATATCAAGGGAAATCTTGCCCTTGTCCACAACGGCAATCTTATAAATGCCGCAGAACTGCGTAAATCATTTGAACTGTCGGGAGCAATATTTCACGGAACGTCCGACACAGAAGCTATTGCATATTCAATAGTGAGGGAACGCCTTTCGTGCAGTTCTACGGAAGAAGCGGTAGAGCGTGCAATGCCGCATATAAAAGGTGCATATTCGTGCATACTTATGACCGCCACAAAGCTTATAGCATTCCGTGACCCCGATGGTTTCCGACCACTCTGCATAGGCATTACACATGATGGTGCATATGTTGTTTCATCTGAATCATGCGGACTTGATACAGTAGGAGCAAAATTCCTGCGTGACGTAAAAGCGGGTGAAATAATAGTAATCAGTGACGGTAAACTTCGCTCAATCACCACACACTGCAACAAAAAAGAAAATATCTGCATATTTGAATATATATATTTTGCACGTCCTGATTCGGTAATTGAGGGAACTTCTGTTCACCACGCAAGAATAAAGGCAGGAGAAATATTATCGGAAAGCAGTCCTGTTGATGCCGACATAGTAATAGGTGTTCCGGATTCGGGACTTGATGCTGCTCTTGGATACTCACGTGCAAGCAGAATACCTTACGGAACAGGTTTTATCAAAAACAAATATATCGGAAGAAGTTTTATTCAGCCGTCACAGAATCAGCGTGAAAGTGCCGTAAAAATAAAGCTGAATGTAATAAAGGAGACTGTTCAGGGAAAACGTGTCATTATGATTGACGATTCAATTGTAAGAGGCACTACCTGTGCGAGAATTGTACGGCTTCTGCGTGAAGCGGGTGCGAAAGAAGTTCATGTGAGAATTTCGTCACCGCCGTTTGTTCATTCGTGTTACTTCGGAACTGATATAGATTCGGAAGAAAACCTGATTGCCTGCAAATACGACAATATCAGCGAAATTGCCGAATTTATCGGTGCAGACTCCCTTGCATACCTGCCTGCCGAATCTCTCGGACGGCTTATAAACAGTGACGGCGGTTTCTGTAACGGCTGTTTCACGGGAAATTATCCGCTTGATGTTTCAGGTGCAAGCAGTAAAAACAAATTTGACGAAAAAATACATAAGTAAAAAGAGAGGAATATTATTATGTGTACGATTATGGGTTACTGCGGACAGTACGGCGGTATGGAAAAAGTTACGAAAGGTCTTGAAGCTACAGTTTCAAGAGGTCCTGACGACTGCCGTATTATTGACCTGAAGGACGGTGTTTTAGGTTTTCAGAGACTTTCAATTATGGGACTTACTCCCGACGGTATGCAGCCTTTTGAACTCGACGGAAATTATTCTGTCTGCAACGGCGAGATTTATGGCTTTCTTCCTGTAAGAGAAGAACTCATAAAAAAAGGCTATTCGTTTAAGAGTGACAGTGACTGTGAAATCCTCCTCCCCTTGTATAAGGAAATGGGCGTTGAAATGTTCGCAACTCTTGACGCTGAATTTGCGTGTATAATTTACGACAGCAAGGAACATGAATTTATTGCAGCACGTGACCCCATCGGAATACGTCCGCTTTATTACGGCTACGACGAAAATAACAGCATTGTCTTTGCAAGTGAACCGAAAAACCTCGTTGACATTGTCAGGAAAATAATGCCTTTCCCAACAGGTCACTACTATAAAAACGGTCAGTTTATATGCTACTGTGACATTACGAAAGTAAAGGAAGTAATTCACGACGACCTTGAAACAATATGCAGTAATATTCACGACAAACTTGTTGCAGGTATCGAAAAAAGACTTTCAGCAGACGCAAAAGTTGGTTTTCTGCTTTCGGGAGGACTTGATTCGTCACTTGTATGTGCAGTTGCACAGCAGAAAAGCAATAAATCTATAAAAACGTTCGCTATCGGTATGAATACTGACGCTATTGACCTCAGATATGCAAAACAGGTTGCCGACTACATAGGCAGTAACCATACGGAAGTTATCATCACAAAAGAAAATGTGCTTGATTCTCTTGATACCGTAATAAAATTGCTTGCCACTTATGATATTACTACAATCCGTGCAAGTATAGGAATGTACCTTCTCTGTAAGGCTATTCACGAACAGACCGATATCCGTGTACTTCTAACAGGCGAAATTTCAGACGAGCTTTTTGGTTATAAATATAC
Source organism: uncultured Ruminococcus sp. (assembly GCA_947173865.1). Taxonomy (GTDB): domain Bacteria; phylum Bacillota; class Clostridia; order Oscillospirales; family Ruminococcaceae; genus Ruminococcus. The sequence goes on along the minus strand of CAMWGS010000051.1, from coordinate 4,928 downwards.
TGATTTTGCACCGTCGGCAGAAGAATTTCAGAAAGAATCCGTCAAGAGAGTAAAAGAGCTGAATATGTACGATGTACTCAGGGCAGACAGATGTATTTCCGTAAACTCACTGGAAGCAAGAGTACCTTTCGGTGATTTGGACTTTGTAAAATATGTAATGGCAGTTGACCCAGAAATGAAATTGAACAAGTACAACAAAGGAAAATACCTGCTCCGTCACGCTTTTGAGGGTGACTATTTACCGCATGATATTCTTTACCGTGAAAAAGCTGCGTTCTCAGATGCTGTGGGACATTCTATGGTTGACTATCTCAAAGAGTATGCGGAAAATTACTATACCGATGAGGAATTTACCGAAAAATCCGAAATATATTCCCACGCAAAACCCTTTACAAAAGAATCACTGCTTTACCGTGAGATTTTTGAAAAATATTATCCTGAACAGAGTGAAATGGTTGTTGATTTCTGGATGCCCAACAAGGAATGGAAGGGATGCAACGTAAATGACCCGTCCGCAAGAGTCCTCTCCAACTACGGCGACAGCGGAGTATAATATTTTTTTCTGAAAAACTATTGACAGCACATTGTATATGTGGTATAATCTGAAACTGAGAATGATTTTCATTTTCAAATTCATTTTATACTGTATTTACAGTGTGCTTTATTTTTACGGAGGTTTTTTATGTTCAGGAAAGTTTTTTCACTTGCTTTATGCTGTTCACTTGCTTTATGTGGTCTTGTGGGCTGTAGTTCTGCTTCTGCCGAAAAAGACGACGGAAAAACACACATTATATGTACCGTTTTTCCCGAATACGACTGGGTAAAGGAAATTCTCGGTGAACACACGGAAGATTTCAATATAACATATCTCCTTTCCAACGGTTCGGATATGCACAGTTATCAGCCGACTATGGACGACATGGTGAAAATTTCGTCATGCGACCTCTTTATATATATAGGCGGAGAATCTGACGAATGGACAGAAGACGCTGTAAGTGAAGCAAAAAACAAAAATATGAAAACTGTGAACCTGCTTGAAGCTCTCGGAAGTTCCGTAAAAGAGGAGGAAATAAAAGAGGGTATGCAGGAGTGTGCCGACGAAAATCATGACCACGACGAAGAAGCCGAATATGATGAACATATATGGCTCTCTCTCGGAAACGCAGAAAAATTATGCACCGTAATTGCAGATGAAATATGTTCCGTTGACCCCGACAACGCCGATGATTACCGCAATAACCTGAATTCATATATAGACGAGCTTAAAACACTTGACAGTGAATATTCAGATGTTCTTTCGTCAGTAAAGGAAAAAACACTTGTTTTCGGTGACCGTTTCCCGTTCCGCTATCTCGTTGACGATTATGGTCTTGACTACTATGCGGCTTTTTCGGGTTGCAGTGCGGAAACAGAAGCAAGTTTTGAAACCATAACTTTCCTTGCCGACAAAATCAACGAACTGAATACAGATACAGTCTTTACTATAGAAGGCTCTGACGCATCAATTGCAGAAGCCATAATTTCGGGGACTGAATCTCAGAATCAGAAAATTGTTACACTTGATTCAATTCAATCCGTAACTTCCGAACAGATAAAAAACGGTACAACCTATATTTCAATCATGAAATCCAATCTCGATATATTAAAAGAGGCACTTAATTGATGAGTAAACAAATAATTTGCAGAAATGCCACTCTCGGCTATGAAGACGGAATTGTTACCGAAAATCTTGATTTTACCGTTAACAGCGGTGACTATCTTTGTATTCTCGGTGAAAACGGTTCGGGAAAAAGTACGCTGATAAAAGCACTTCTCGGACTAAGACCACAACTCAGCGGTGAAATAAAATGGTGCGACGGTTTCAAAGCCAAGGAAATCGGTTATCTTCCCCAGCAGACACCGGTGCAGAGAGATTTTCCCGCATCTGTAAGGGAAATTGTACTTTCAGGCTGTCTTGCAAAATGTGGTTTAAGACCGTTCTATAACAAGGCTGAAAAAGAACTTGCCGAAAGCACCATGAAACAACTCCACATTGAAGAACTCGCAGGACGCTGTTACAGGGAGCTTTCAGGCGGACAACAGCAAAGAGTACTTCTCGCCCGTGCGTTGTGTGCCACAAGAAAAATGCTCCTGCTTGACGAACCCGTTACGGGACTTGACCCAAAAGCACAGTCCGACCTTTATGAACTTATCGCTAAACTTAACCGTGACGGCATAACAATTATTATGGTCTCCCATGACCTCAACGCCGCACTTAAATATGCTTCACATATCCTGCATATCGGTAAAAAACAACTGTTTTTCGGTACTAAGGAAAACTATCTGACAAGCAAGACAGGTATGAATTTTATTGAAACGGAAGGCGGTGAATAAAATGGCTGAAAAAATTCAGTATTACTTTCAGTTTCCAATTGTACGCTATGCTCTTATAGTGGTACTTCTTGTTGCACTTTGTTCCTCCCTGCTCGGAGTAACACTCGTACTGAAAAGATTTTCATTTATCGGTGACGGTCTTTCTCACGTTGCTTTCGGTGCTATGGCAGCGGCAACAGTAACTGGGGTCACGAATCAGATGATAATAATTCTTCCGATAACAGTAATATCGGCTGTTTTAATACTGCGTACGGGAAGAAACACAAAAATACGTGGTGACGCAGCTATTGCTATGATTTCGGTCGGTGCGTTGGCAGTCGGCTATATGCTTATAAATATGTTCTCAAAATCTGCGAATATTGCAGGCGATGTATGCAGTACGCTTTTCGGTTCAACGTCAATCCTTACACTGAAAAAGGAAAAAGTATGGCTGTGCATCGGACTTTCTGCCATTGTAATATTTATATTCGTACTTTTTTACAACAAAATATTTGCCGTGACATTTGACGAAAATTTTTCAAAGGCAACAGGCATAGATGCCGATACATACAACTTAATAATTGCCATAACCACCGCTTTAATAATAGTCCTTGCAATGAGCCTTGTCGGTTCTTTGCTGATTTCCGCACTTATAATTTTCCCGTCAATAACTGCAATGCGGATTTTCAGGAGTTTTAAAAGTGTAATTATATGCTCGGCTGTAATTTCCGTGATATGTGCGGGAATCGGCTTTTTTGTATCACTTCTTTATGGTACACCCGTAGGTGCAACAATCGTCACAGCGAATATTGCCGTATTTTTCATATTTTGTATTATATCGTCTTTTTCAGGCACAAAAAAATGACCCGCAAAGGTCATTTTTTATTATCAGTCCAAATCATTTATCTCCATGAAAATTCTCTGCATCTGCAAATCCGTTTCGGCTATTCTTTCGGCACATTCACGCAGTTCTTCGGAAATTTCGGGGGTTATTGAAGCCGACGGCTTGTATTTAAGCTGATGTTCGAGACTTGCCCAGAAATCCATTGCAATAGTCCTTATCTGAATTTCAACGGGTGCATACTGTTTACCGCCTGACAGATAAACAGGTACGTTCACTATCAGATGATAACTTCTGTAACCGCTCGGTTTCGGTTTTTTTATGTAGTCTTTTTTCTTTATTACCGTAAAATCATCACGCTGACACAGCATATCAACTATAGCGTATATATCACTTATATAACAGCAGGTTACTCTTATTCCTGCAATGTCAAGAAGATTCTTTCTTGCCGACTCGGGAGTAAGCGGAAGTTCCTTCTTCTGTAGCTTTCCTATTATGGACTGCGGAGATTTCAGACGGCTTTCAATTGTGTGAATCGGATTACGCTGAAACTTCACTTTGAATTCACTGTCGAGTATGTTAAGATAAGTTTTTGTTACTTCAATTGCAGAATCGTAAAGATGCGACAATTCAAGAAAATCAAAAAACAGGTTTGTTATCTTTTCCTTTACAGAATCGGGATTCTGCTTTACAAGAACAGGAAAACTGTCCAGTACTTCGGTAAACATTTCCTTTTCACTCATATTTAATATCCTTCCTTTCGCAAAAAATAGTTAAGTTTATTATACCTTTATAAATCGGACAGGTCAACGATGAAAAACGAAAATCAGACACTTATTTTGTCGATAACAGACATCACAGCCGTCATATATGAATCTGACGCTATTGTATTTTCTGCTTCGGCAAGAACAATGTCCGCATCTTTGGACAAATCACCGTCCGCAAAAATCCCGCCCGACTGACTGTCAATCATTATTACACAGCCTCTGCCGTCGCTGTAGATACGTTTTCTGTACTGTTCGCAGAGTTTCTTTTCAGACTTTTCCTTCACCGTAACAACGGAAATATTTTTATTTTTAAGAACCTGCATGAGTTCATTTTTTTCGTCATCACTGAAAATTCCTGCGTTGTCAAAAACATACTGCGGACAGCTTTCGGCAAGCTTCATAATTCTCAGAACTGCCGATTTATAATCATTGTCCACAATTTCACGGGTTGCCGTATAAAATGCAGACTTTTCGTCATCGTCGGAAATATATTCGGTACAGTTTCCTTTTTTACACAGAAAATCAACATATGTATCGTCGTTAATAAGAAGAAGCAGACCGCTTTCGTCACCGTCATAAAGCTCGTTGTAAGATTTTTCTGCAAACTCCGCAGGGGTCTGACCGTCAAGACTCGACACTGTAACAACTGCCGTATTGATAAGATAATTTTCATATAAAAATTCGGCATAATCATTACATTTGTCAAAATCATTTTTGTTCAACAAATTGGCGTTGTCATATACATAAACGCCCTCAGCGTGTTCAAGTTCGGGGGAAGTCGGATTTTCCGTAACTGTTTCGGTTTCAGTTTCTATATTTTCACCTGAAACCGAAAAATCGTCTGAATTATCCATTTCAGGCACTTTTTCAGAACAGTCACACAAAATAAATCCTGAAAAAACGGCAATTATAACAATAAAAAAAATATTTCTCAAAAAAATCATTCCTGCCTCTTGTAATATTAATAA
>CAMWGS010000050.1 GCA_947173865.1 uncultured Ruminococcus sp. | reverse complement strand
ATTCAATATAGTTGCCACCGAAAACGGAAACGGCGTTATTGAAGAATCAAGAGAAGCCGCACTCAAACTTATTCATGACAACCCTGAAATTGAACTTATTTTCGCAACAAATCAGGGCGGTACAATCGGAGCTTGTATGGCAGTAAGCGAACTTGACAAGGCTGACGAAATTACCGTTATAGGATTTGACTCATTCACCAAAGGAAATAATTTCGACAGTGCGGAAGAATATGTTGAAAGCGGTGTGCTTGACGGCTTTATTGTCCAGAATCCCTACTGTATGGGTTATCTTGGTGTAAGATATGCGAGAAACCTTGTAAACGGCGAAAGTATAGCCGCCTCAATTGATACGGGTGCTACACTTGTTACAAAAGACAATATAAATGACAGCGATGTTCAGCTTCTTATGAATCCCATGAAAAATTAATGGAGGACTTAAATAATGGCTAATACTAATAATTATTCAAAAAGTAAACGAAATTTTACTATAGCGTCGGTAATGCTGTTTGTAATCATGGTCATAAACATGATAAACAGTACTATTGTATTTCTGAACGGACGAAGAATCTATGACCATAATATGAACTCTCTCCAGCGAATGTCAACAATATGTGAACAGCTTCTCAGTGTAAACAGAGAAGTACTCATGATTGTATCTGACACGGGAAACCCTATGGCAAATGTAAACAACATTCACAACTCCTTTAATATCATAAGAGAAAATATGCAGGAATACGAGGAAATTGACCACTCCGACATGGAAAAAAGAAGATACAACCATGCAAAACTCCTTGTTGAATCATATGACAACAAACTCCTTAATCTTGAACACTCTTTCGCAGGTCTTGATTCAGAACAGATGAAAAATATCTATCTTCAGGAAATTCACCCCACACAGACAGCAGCCGTTGAGATGCTTATGGCTACTCTCGAAATCGGCAAGAGTGATGCACAGGAAAAAATAAACTCAAGTTCCGTACTTTTCGGAGCAGGATTTATCTTCCTCATAATCATACTTATAGCAGGTGAAATAATAATTGCTTCACTTGCAAAGTCAACAAGAAGAAGAATGATGCAGCTTGAAATGCAGGAGCGTCAGATTGCGGCAGCAGGACGTAAACTTGAAAGTTCAAATCAGAAAATGTACGATATTGCCCTTACAAACATTCTTACAGGTATGAAAAACCGTTATGCCCTTGAAAACGACCTTGCAGACAGGCTTGAAACAGACCAGTTCAATATAGGTGTTTTTGATATTGATAATTTCCGTATAATCAATGATACATACGGCTATGAATTCGGTGACGAATTCCTTGCCGCAATCGGTGAAACACTCCTTGAAGAATTCAGCGACGTGGCATCTATCTACAACATAACAAGCAATGAATTCTGCTTTATCTTCAATGAAGATATTCCGGACAGTCAGATTCAGAGAATTGCAGACAAAATCCGTGCAGCAATGTCAAGCCCCGTTACAATTGAGAGTATCATGGTTCAGTGTACCGCATCGGGAAGTATTTATCACTATCTGCCTAATGACAGTCTGAATGTAAGTTCACTGCTTATAAAAATGGATAATGTTATGCACAACGTAAAGCGAAACGGCGGTAATGCTGTTTATGTTGTAAACAGTCTTTAATAAAAAAGCAAACGGGTATGCCGATTTAAAGCATACCCGTATTTTTTATATGTCTTTTCTTGCTCTTATATATGATTCAAGATAGTCAACAGTCTTTTCAATGCCGAGACAACTGCTGTTTATACAGATGTCATAAAGTCTTGAATCTCCCCAGTGACCCGAGCAGTGATAATTGTGATAACGTTTTCTTTTCTTATCCTTCTTAAAGATAAAATCTTCCGCATCTTCCTTTGAAAGTTCGTATATTTCCATTACACGTTTTACTTTTGCGTCCATATCGGCAAGAATAAAAAGCGAAACAAGTGCGGGGTTGCTTTTCAGCTTTGTTTCCGAACATCTTCCAACTACTACGAATGATTCTCCGCTTTCGGATTTTTCTTTGAGGAAATCAAACTGCATTTCTGCAATATTGTCCTCTATTGAGTTGCTGTACCCTCTTACACGTCGGGAAATAATCCTCTTTTTCGGATTTTCATTGTACTTTTCAATCTGTTCGGGAGTAAGACCCGTTTTATCTGCAATTTCCGTAATAAGATGACGGTCATAAATCGGTATGCCGAATCTTTCGGCAAGGGCTTCTGCTATTACACGTCCTCCGCTTCCGAATTCACGTCCGACCGAAATAATAAGCTGTTCCATGATTTTTCCTCCTGATTATTATAAATATCTCATGAAAATATACACTGTTGAAATACCGAGTACTATAATTGTTGCAGGAGCAAGTTTTTTACAGTATCTTCCCCAGCTTATAGGGTAACCGTTCTTTGCCGCAACAGATGTACCGACAACGTTTGCAGACGCTCCGATAGGTGTCGCACTTCCGCCGATATCAGTACCAATTGAAAGCGTCCACGCAAGAGTAGGCAGTGCAACGCCCGAAGTTTCCGCAAGACTCTGTATAACAGGTACCATTGTAGCCGCAAACGGTATATTATCCACGAACGCACTCGCAATTGCCGAAACCCAGAGAATAATAGCTATCATAAGCATAGCATTTCCACCGCTGATGTTTTCAATGAACTTTGCAATAAGTTCAAGTATTCCTGTCTCTTCGAGTCCTCCGACAACAATAAACAAACCTATAAAGAATATAAGTGTTTTATAGTCAACTTTCTTAAGAAGTTCAGCAGCGTCCTTTGCAAAGGCAATAAGTGTAATTACTGCGATAAAAAGTCCTATTGACGCTACTGTAAGATGAGTGGTCGCATGAGTAATAAGCAGTAAAACCGCACAGCCGAAAATAACACTGCTTACTATAAAATCACGTTTGCTTGTTATAGCCTCGCTCGGTTTCGGTAATTTCGACATATCAATTTTTTCGCTACTGTTACTTACAAGTTCCTTTTTAAAAGCAAAGTAAAAGAAAATTATCGAAAATATAAGTGAAATACCTGCAACAAGTCCTGTATTGATAAGGAAATCACTGAAAGAATATCCAAGCGACGTACCTACGATAATATTCGGCGGGTCTCCGCACATTGTTGCCGAACCACCTAAATTTGCACAGAAAATCTCTGAAAGAATCATCGGAACTGGATTGAATTTCAGAAGCTGTGAAAGTTCGATAGTTACCGCCGCAAGAAACATGATAACGGTTATACTGTCAATGAACATTGAAAGTACTGCCGACATAATCATAAAAGTAATGAAAACGGGGATTGTCCTGCACTTTACAAGAAAAGCTATTTTCATACAAAGCCAACGGAAAAATCCTGCCTTTGCCATGCCCTCTACCATTACCATCATACCTGCAATGAAAATAATCGTTGCCCAGTTTATACCCTTGCTTTCACTTTCCGTGACCTGATACCAGAAATCTTTGGTAGCAAATCCTTTAAGAGCAAGAGTATTCCATACTGCTTTACCGCTCTTCATGCATATTCCGAATACTACTATAAGTGTGAGTATTCCGCTTCCGAGCGTTACGTAGTGCCGTTCTATCTTGTCCATGACGATTAAAACGAACATCGCCACAAAAATAACAACGGCAAAAATCTGTGCTGCTGCCATAATTTACCTCCTGTATATTTAATATGTATAATTGCACCTTTGGAATTATAGCACATCACACAATTTTTTTCAAGAAAATTTTCTTTTTTCTGCATTTTGCGGATTTTTTTTATTATTTTCACTTTATTTATAGTAAAAAATGCACGGTATCAGCCGTGCATTTTTTAAATTCATATATACCTTTCAGGGTGTTTTTCTTTTCGTGAATACTTTCTTTTTTCCTCAGCCACTCTTGTAACGGGATTGAGTCCCGACCAGTCACGGCGTTTTTTTTCGTCGATTTTTTTCTTTTCCTTTTTACTCATTTTTTCATAAGGTACAAAATTCATATTATTCCTCCCCTGCCTTGAAATTATAAACAGGTCTGATAATTTCGTTGACTTCCGCCGTATCGCCTATATTGTCCAGAATATCACTCATTGACTTATAAACCATAGGACACTCATCAAGCGTGCCTGCATTGACAGAAGTAGTATAAATACCTTTCATCTGCTTCTTGTACTCGGAAACTGTAAAATTCTGCTTAGCCTGAGAACGTGACATTATTCTGCCTGCTCCGTGGGGTGCAGAATAATTCCAGTCGGGATTACCTTTGCCCGTACATATAAGGCTTCCGTCCCTCATATTGATAGGAATAAGAAGTTTTTCACCCTCTTTTGCAGAAACCGCCCCCTTACGCAAAATCATACTTTCTGTATCTATATAGTTGTGAATAGTCGTGAACTGTTCTTTAACATGAAGTCCCATTCCTTTTATAATTTCGTCCATCATTGCAAGACGGTTAAGGCGTGCAAACTCCTGTACTATCTTCATATCATGAATATACTGCTCAAAAAGTTCACCCTCAGTATATGCGAGAGGCTTGGGAATATCAGTGTTTTTTGTATTTTTAAGCTTTTTTATTTCGGACTCAATCTGCCGTGACTTTCCTTCCACTTTAAGACGTGCAACAAGTTCGTCAACTTCTTTCTGAGAACTGCGGTTCAGTCGTCTGTAAGCTTCTTCCTGATAGTATTTAGCCGTTTCTACACCGAGATGACGTGAACCAGAATGAATGACAATATAAATACTACCGTCTGTTCCCTTGTCCGCTTCAATGAAGTGATTTCCTCCTCCGAGAGTTCCCATGCTCAGCTCCGCACGGTCAAGATTTATGTGTTCAATGCAGTAAAGTTCCGCAAGATTGATTTTGCCGATATAACGATGAGGCTTTTTCCTTATTGAAAAACCTGATGGAATAGTCCTGTAAATAAGCTTGTCAAGCTGTTGCAGTTCTATATGCTTTTCTTTAAGTCTGACTGTTTCCATACCACAGCCGATATCAACCCCGACAAGATTCGGAATTACCTTGTCTGTAACAGTCATTGTTGTACCGATTGTACATCCTGCTCCCGCATGAACGTCAGGCATAATACGGATTTTCGCTTCATTGCTTACAGGCTGGTTACAAAGAGCAATAATCTGTGAAATTGCATTTTCGTCGATTACATCGGTAAAAATCTTTGCGGAATTATATTTTCCGTTTAAAATAATCATAAAACTGTGCCGTTTTCCTTTCTGTTTGTCTGCAACAAAAAAGCACCCCTGAAGTCAGGAGTGCTTAATAAACATTATTATAAAAGCTTACAGAATCAGCGTATAATAATTTGCAGGCAAACCCCATGTTCTGATTTGATATTGAGTTGTGATAAAGTAAAATTTACAGATAATGTCATGGTGTTCACCGTCCTTTCTTATAATATGCAATTATTATACATTCAATCATTTTATTTGTCAAGCATAAATACAAATTTTAACCGTATTGTAATTATTTTCCTGAAGCTGTCCTTGAATTTTTACGCTGTTTCTTGACTTCATACATTTTTTCATCTGCCTGTTTTATTACACTGTAAAGAGTTGTTTCACCGCCTGCAACTGCAACAACGCTTCCGAGACTTGCCGAAAGAGTATACGGCTTTTTTATTATTGCGTTCATATTTTCTATTTTTGCACTGAATCTGCGTTTAAATGTTTCAGCGTCGTTTTCAGTAACGTCAAAGCTGAAAACAACAAATTCATCTCCGCCGAACCTTGCACATATACCGTTCATACAGCTTTCCTGAATAACACTTGCAAGCCTTTGTATAGCAAAATCGCCCTCATTGTGACCGTAATTGTCGTTGATGAATTTAAGACCGTCCATATCAATAAAAGTCAGCATGACTTTCTGATTCTTATCCGCACATTCCTTGAATTTTGCGTCCGCAAGGTTAATAAAACCGTTTCTGTTATAGATGTTACAAAGAGGGTCAACAACATAAAGGCGGTTAAGTTCGTCCATGGTCTTGTTGAGGTGGATAAGCTTTCGGACATTTTCAAGCGAGTTACTGAGATTCATGGTAAGATTATGACACAGCAGACTATAAACAGGGAAATCACTGTTTGTAATAATATAGTATCCTAAACATCTTTCACGGAAATGAAGCGGAAGAAAATAATTTATATTTCCGCTCGTCTCAACAGGTTCGGGAAACATATTACGGCTCGGAAAATATCCGCACGTACGTCTTTCACCGTTTTCCCATATCAGCGGAGAAGTAATATAACCTGCATAACCGCCTTCCGATTCGGGAATATTCAGACCAAAAGAGTCCTGCCAGTCCTCAGTAAGACAAAGACAGAATTTGTCACATTCAAGCTCCTCAATGAATTTATTAAGAACGTCTATTGTTTCGGAAACTTCTTCCGTTTCGGCAAGACCTGCCGTAAACCTGTTGAGCATACTTATGCCTGAATTTATATTTTCAAGTTTTTTGTAAGTACGTTTCTTGTAAATTCTGTAATCATCGGAAGTTTCTGTCTTGCAACCACAGCTTTCCGAAAATACAGGCGACGATTCAAGAGATATATTCTTGGGCGGATTTTTACCGTTTATTATATCAAGAATTATTTCAGCCGACTTATATCCCATATCAAAAAGCGGTCTCTTTACGGAAGTAAGTGCGGGGCAGAAATTTCTTGCGTTATATGTATAGTCAAAACCTGTTACAATTACATCGTCGGGAACTTTATAACCTGCTTTTTCGAGAGCCGAAACGGCTGTGAGTGCCATAGCATCATTAGCACATATGAAAGCGTCAGGAAGCGACATTCCCGATTCAAGAAAATCCTCTATTGCCTGTCGTCCGTCAAGGCTTCTGAACTCTCCGAAAAATACACGTTCCTCCTCAACAGGAAGATTATGCTTTTTCATAACGTCAAGAAAAGCGTGGTATCTGTCGGTTGCTTCAGGATTTGAAAGAGGTCCTGAAACAAAGTTTATTACTTCTGCACCGTGTTCTTCAATAACGTGATTTATTACTGCACTCATGGCAGAACTGTTGTTTATACTTATGTTATAAAGCTGAGGATAGTCACCGCAGTCAAAAACCACAGCAGGTATGCCCGAATCGCCGACACGTTTTATTATACGCTCCTTTGTTTCGGGGTCACAGATAGTATTTGTCATAAGTATTGTACCATCAAATGCACTGAAATTTATCAGATTATAAATACTGTATTCCCCTATATCAAACCTTCTGCTTTTAAGCATACCTCCGTAAGCGGCAAAATAAGATACGTTTATATTATGTTCTTCCGCAAATCTGTTGATACCGCTTATGATGTTGTTCTGGTACTCCTCGTCAATACCTGCGGCAACAACAGCGATATGTGTTATTTTTTCTTCATTCATTTCTTTCACCATTTTCATAGTATTTATTGGGATTTGGTAACTTCATTGTATCACTGTTTACACAAAATTTAAAGGGGAAAATTCAAAAATCATCAATATGCATAATAAAACACACATACATTTAGGCGATATGCCGAATTTTCTGAAAAAAATCGTCTTTTCAGCTCCTTAAAATCACTTGTGAATAAAAGGAGGCTTTTATTATGAAAAAGACCATTATTTTTATTACAGCTGTTCTGCTCTGTACCTGTACTGCTTCGTGCAGTAAAACCAAAGAAAAATCACAGGAAAACACGGACAGTCCGAAATCATACACTGCCGAAAAATTAAGTAAAAGAGTCCGTAAAACTTCCCGACGGTCTTAACCAGATTTACTGTTTCAATTCCTATAACAACGGAAATGACTTTTTTATTCTCGGAGCAGGTACGGTTGTACCTGAGTTCTGGAAAACAGACAGAAATTTTCAAAACTTTGAAAAAGTAGAAATACCTGACTTTAATATTGGTGTGTCATATAATATTGACGTTTCCGAAAACGGCACTGTAACAGAATTTTTTGCTGATATGGACTATGGTGATTTACCCTACCCGATGTCCGACGACTACAATGAAGCAAAATATGATGCTGTAGCCGAATACAGTTTCAAAATAAACACCTATTCAACAGACGGTAAACTTCTTACATCGTCGGTTGTCGGTGAATTTCCCGAAGTTCCCGACAAGTCAACTATAATTGAAAATATAGTTTCCGACAGTGAATCACTGATTGCAAGTATAAACGGAACATACTATATATTTAAAACTGATGGTGCGTATATCTGTGAACTATCCGCAGACGACGGTGAAACTATTGAGGCAACAGGTCATAATAAATACGGTTTGCTTGTCTGTGCGGTAATTACCAGTGATGACAAAATGCAGATACGTCGGATAATGTCTGACGGCTCACTTGAAAAATCATCTGTAACTTACGATTTCAACGAAAGTATTCAGGACAATATAACAGCAGGAACAGGTGATTATTCAATGTTTATCCGTTCAAGAAGTACAATTTACGGAATACGTTCCGATAACTCAGCTATTGAACCGCTTTTCAGCATAAATTAATCGGGACTCGGTTCGGATAATATACAGGGTTTTACAATGGGTGACGACGGAAGATTCTCGGTAATTGAAAACAAATACAGTGATTTCAGCGTGAAAATGCGGACATACACACAGTGCAGTCGTGAGGAATATGAAAGTATTCCACATATAACGGTAGGTGCAAGATACGAGAACTATCAGCTCAAAGAATACATTGACATATTCAACGAATCACACGACGATATGCAGGCTGACATGAAAATTTATGAAAACGATTACAGCGGTGAACAACCAAACTTAATAGGTGATGACACTTTTGCAAAAGATATACTCGCCGGAAATATTCCCGACGTTCTTTTGATGAACGATATAAGCGGTAACTTCGGTTCTGTAAATCTCTATAAACAAGGTGCATTATGCGATTTGTACGGCTTTATCGACAGTGACGAAAATATTTCCCGTGAAAGTTTTGTCCCGAACGCAATAAAAGCCTGCGAAATTGAAGGAGGTCTTTATGTTCTGCCTAACAGTTTTTCAATCAGGCTTGACTATACCGCAAAAGAAAAATTTGTGAAAGATATTGAAACGTGGGACTTCAACGCCTATATGGATATTGTCGAGAATCTCCCCGACGATATGGGTATTGACCGGTGGAAAACCCCCGAAACTACAACTGATACCAAATATTCACGTCGTGGCTGTTACAACTGGTGCAACTGGGTGGACTTTGAAAATAACACCTGTGACTTTGTAAATGATGAATTTATCCGTTACCTTAACTACTGCAACGGTGCAGACGTTATAGACGTTGAATCCGAACCATTTGACCCTGATTCATGGACTGACGACGATTATAACCAACAATTCAAAATGCAACAGATACAATACCGTGACGACCTTGCATTGTTTAACAATGCGTATATAAGCATTTATTATCAGTATCTTGACCTTACTGAAGGTGTTTTCAACGGTGAACCTATTATAACCCTCGGAGAAATCGGCAACCACAATACTCCCGTAACTCTTGAATTAGGCGGAGTAAGCAGTTATGCAATAACATCAACTTCCGAAAAACAGGACTTGGCTTGGGACTTTATAAGCAATATGATAAGTGACGAATACTATAATTCAGATAATAGCGTTTTCGGATTTCCGATAACAAAAAGCGGTCTGGAAATAAAAGCGGAGCTTGATAAACGTCCGCAAAACAACAAATATGATAATAATGACGAATTTGCAGACTATACAGGTTATTTATATCCGTACGGCAACGGTGACAAGCACTCAAAAATCGGATACGTTGACGACGAAATAATAGAATCCGTCAACGGATTTATCGAAAAAGCCGTGCCACAAAAATCGGGAATATATCCTGGAGAAGATTTCTATAATATCGCATATGAGGAATTCGACCGCTTCTTTAACGGACAGACTACCGCTCAGCAGTGTGCAGAAGCAATGCAGAGCAGGCTTTCAATTTATCTTTCCGAAAAAGAATAGCAAAAAGGGACGTTTGAAACGTCCCTTTAATTTACTTATGGAATCCGACAATCTTCACTGCCGCAACAGGTGTCCCGATGTCGTCGGTAACGCTTACGTTGTAACAGCAGGTAGACCTGCCATTTTTTATAAGCTGAGTTTCGGCAATAATTCTGTCACTTTTCGGCACTCCGATAAAAGATATATCAGATGTTATTGAAACAGTTCCTGCTTTCTGCCAGTTGGAAGCCACTGCAAAAGCAAAATCTGCCAGTGTGAAATAAACTCCGCCCATTACTCCACCTACAGCATTTTTATGATGTTCGGTAATGGTAAGACTCACTTTTGCGTAATGGTCACCGATTTCGTCTATAACTGCACCTGTTTCAGTTGCATAACGGTCATTGCGGAACATCTCCCGCACTCTTTCAAGTTCTTCCATCATATCAGCATACTCATATCATAAAGTCCGGCCGGCTGGTCTTTCAGGAAAACAGCGGCATTTATAGAACCCTCTGCAAAAACGGTCTTTGAAGCGGCGGAATGTGAGAGTGTTATAACTTCGTCGTGACCTGCAAAGATAACATCTTGTTCAACTACTATTGTACCGACTCTTATGTCGTGCATACCGATTTCAGAATTTTCACGTTTCTT